>CAIOLH010000130.1 GCA_903859115.1 uncultured Opitutia bacterium
ACTTCGTTGCTCTCTATGAAGACATGCAACCACGTCTTCAAAAAATGTTCTTCACCACCGACCCCGTCTATTTAGGTACGAGTTCAGCCTGGGGCGTGATGGAAGGTGCCCTCCGTAACGTTTGCAAAAAAGGCGTTCTCAATTGTATGAACGGTGCGTTCTCCGACAAGTGGTTCGACGTCGCCAAGCGCTGCGGTAAATACGCTGAAGCTTTACAATTCGACTGGGGTAAACCCGTTGATCCAGAAGCCGTGCGCAAAGCACTCGCGACCGGTAAGTTCGATTGCATTACTTTCATCCATTCCGAAACTTCGACGGGTACACTTTCGAACATTGCCGAAATCATGGCGGTCATTCGTGAATTCCCAGACGTTATCTCAATCGCCGACTCCGTAAGTTCATTCTCAACTCTGCCTATTAAGAAGGACGAACTGGGTATTGATATTCTACTGACTGGTTCACAAAAGGCTCTAGCGCTGCCCCCGGGCTTAGCGATTTTCTCCGTGAGTGAAAGAGCACGTGCTCGCGCCAAGGAACTTTCTGATCGTGGCTATTACTTCGATTTAATCGAGTTCCACGACAATCACACTAAGGGTATGACCCCTTCAACACCTTGCATCTCTTTATTCTACGGACTCCAACAGCGTCTGGTCGAAGTTGAATCTGAAGGTCTTGAGAATCGTTATGAACGTCACCGTCGCTTAAATGAAATGGTGCGCAATTGGGGATTAGCGAAAGGTTTTAGTTTATTGCCTAGCCCTGAATTCGCGACACGCGGACTCAATTGTTTTAAGAATGACCGTAATGCTGATTTAGAGCGATTACTCAAAACTCTTAAATCACGTCACAAACTTGTTATCGATGGTGGATACGGAAAATTAAAAGGTAAAACCTTCCGAATCTCCAACATGGGCGACGAAACGGACGCCACTATTGCCACACTCATTGCTGCGCTTGATGACTCTTTCGCTGAGCAAGGAATATAACCACGATTTGACAAGCGGTTATAATCCTACGCATGGCAAAAAAATCTTCCAAGGCTCCTTCTGTTAAAACTGATAGCTCGGTTTTAAAGACTTTAGTAATCGCTGAAAAGCCCTCCGTTGCTGCGGATTTGGCTAAGGTTCTTAAGGTTCCAAAGTCAGGCGATGTGTTCGAAAACGGCGAATGGATTATTAGTTCGGCGGTTGGTCACTTAGTAAAATTAAAGGACCCAGAAGATCTGGATCCGAAGTATAAACGCTGGACGCTCAAAGATCTCCCTATTCTGCCAGACAAATATGATGGCACAGTTGATACCAGCATTTTAAAAGCCATTATCGGTGAGCGCCAAGACGGCACACGCTTCAAACTTTTAAAAGAACTGATCAAACGTAGCGACGTCGGAACCATCGTAAATGCCTGCGACGCGGGTCGTGAAGGCGAACTGATTCTTCATTACATCTATAAACTGATTGGCCGAGAGCTTCCGGTGAAGCGTCTCTGGCTCACCAGTATGACGAACGATTCTATTCAAAGTAGTTTCGATAATTTATTAACGAGTGAGGCTAAAGCAGGTTTACGCGATTCGGCTGTGGGCCGTTCACAAGCTGACTGGTTAGTCGGTCTTAATGCGAGTCGTCTTTGCACCTTAAGAATCGGTGCACGTAGCGAATCGTATCCAGCGGGCCGTGTGCAGACCCCTACGCTCATGTTGATTGTTGAACGCGAATTAGAAATCCGTGCGTTTCAACCGAAAGCATTTTGGAAAATCGAAGCCTACTTTAACATAAAGTCGGGACAGTACAAAGGCGTCGCGCAAGTTCCAGGTGTCACTGATCGCAAAGAAGCTGAACGTTTCTTTGATGAAGCTGCTGCTAGAAAAGTTTCCGAAGAGAGTATTAAAATCGGCGTGGGTACGGTTTCTGATGAATGTAAGCCAAAAAAAGAAAGCGCTCCGCGTCTATTCGACTTAACCACCCTTCAACGTGAAGGTAATCGTCGCTTTGGTTTCTCCGCCAAAACCACTCTCGGTGCAGCCCAAGCGCTTTACGAAAAACATAAAGCCCTTACCTACCCTCGTACGGATTCGCAGTATTTACCTGAGGATCATTTACCTACCGCCAAAAACGTCTTGGAGTCTTTAATCCAAGGACACTCTGTCGGTAGTTTCGCTAAAGAAGTTTTAGCTAAAGGTTGGCTTAACTCGGCTGGCAAGCGCGTCTTTGATAATAAAAAAGTAAGTGATCACTTTGCGATTGTTCCAACGGGTACTATTCCGAATGGACTCTCAGAAGTTGAACAAAAAATCTACGATTTAGTTGTTCGTCGATTCGTCGGTGTATTCTTCCCAATGGCTGAATTCGAAGAAACCGTTCGAACCACTCAAGTCGGTCAGTATAATTTCCGTACCACCGGTAAAGTTTTAGTCGTTGCTGGTTGGCGTGCCGTTTGGGGACAAGAAGCAGAAGCCGAAGAAGACAAAGATAAAGAAGGTGCTGCCAATCTTCCTGCTCTAAGCGATGCCGATGGCAAACCACCTCAAGCCAAGGTTGCCGATATCGATGTTAAACAAGACGCAACCAAACCGCCTGCACGCTTTAATGAAGCTTCACTCTTAGGTGCGATGGAAAATGCCGGCAAGCTTGTCGATGATGACGCATTGGCAGAAGCCATGAAAGAGCGTGGATTAGGCACACCAGCAACACGTGCGCAAACGATTGAAGGACTTTTGGGACAAAAATATATCGAGAGACAAGGCAAAGAACTCGTGCCCATGGCCAAGGCATTCCAGTTACACCAATTTATTCACGCCAAGGGTTTATCATTCCTTTCCGAGCCTCAGCTCACCGGTGAATGGGAATTCAAATTAAAACAAACCGAGCACGGTGAACTTTCAGTTAAGAAATTTATTTCGGATATTAAAGTTCAGGTTGAAGATTTTATTAATAAAGGTCGTGTCGAACCTGAGCCTACCATCGTGCAGCCCCTAGTATTGTCGCCGTCTGACAAGAAGCCCATGATGACGAATGGTGAAAGTTATTTTTCCCAAGATCGATCTGCTGATGGTAAGAAGCCGATGGTGATTGTTTACAAAGGTGTGAACGGACACGAAGTAACACCTACGGAACTCGCGGAACTGATTGAGAAACGTCGGATCGGACCTTTTGACGATTTCAAATCTATGAAATCGGGTAAGAACTATACTGGCTATATTGATTTAGTAGATGAAGACTCCATCGTCTCCTGGAAGAAAAAACCAGAGGAGGCTCCGGCCAAAGATGAAAATGGAGTCGAAAAGCCTAAGCGCAAAACCAAGCCCAAGCCGCCTACCGGTCGACTCAAGGGCGTACTCTATTTACCACCACGCGAAGGAGCTGCGGGCAATCCCGACGCTTTTGACGCTGAGTGGCCTGTTCTAGGTAATTGCCCAGTCTCGGGTCTACCCGTCCAACAAACGCCGTCAGCGGGCTACCGAGTGTGCCCACAGAAGGCCGCCGAGGCCGGAGCTAAGAAGACTTTTGGCCTAAGCGCCGAAATGCTAAAATGCCCTATCACTCCCGAGGATGTTAAAGCCCTGCTCAATGGTGGTAAGACTTCTCTGAAGAAATTTATTTCAAGAAAGACGAATCGTGCTTTCGAAGCGTTCTTGGTAGCAGACAAAGATAAAGGTTGGTGGTTCGAGTTTCCTCCGCGCAA
>CAIOLH010000131.1 GCA_903859115.1 uncultured Opitutia bacterium
CTTTCCGCGGTCGAGTTCGATAATTCGATTTGCCATGCGACGGAGAAAAGCTCGATCGTGCGTCACGAATAAAAGAGGAATCTTTTCTTCTAATAAAAATTCTTCCATCCAGAGAATCGACTCCAAGTCCATGTGATTGGTCGGCTCGTCGAGTAAAAGTAAATCGGGCTTAGCGGCGAGGGCCTGAGCGAGTAGGCACCGACGTTTGAGACCGCCGGATAAATCATCAAAAGCTTTTTCTGGGTCGAGTCCCAGGCGTTCGATTAAACTATCGACGCGTACATCGCGTTCCCAGTCTTCTTCAATGGAGTCGGTACGTAAGCCGCTTTCGACAATACTACGAACATTGCCTGGTAAGTGATGCGGGATTTCTTGGGTGAGGCGGGCCTGAGTCACACCATCGGGATGCGTAATCGCTCCGGAGTCAGGTGCCATTTCGCCAGCAGCAATGCGCATGAGGGTAGTTTTACCAGCACCGTTTCGACCTAATAAACAGACCCTTTCGCCTTCTTCAATTTGTAGATTCAAATGATCAAGCACGGCTGGTCCGCCAAAATTAACGCAGATATCGAGTAAACTTAAGAGAGCCATTGCGGGTGGTTTGCTAGAAACTAAAATGATAAGCGAGAAAAGATTTATCCAATTTTCTTAAGTTTGCTAATTTCGGGAAATTGCCACGCGGTGATGCCCATGACGCCGAAGACGGCTAGTCCTCCGATGATGACCGAATTAACGGTGCCGAAGATGCGCGCCATGAGGCCGGATTCAGCCATTCCAAGTTCATTAGAACAACCGATAAACACGGCGGTAACGGCGGACACACGACCCATCATTTCGGGCGGCACACTGGTCTGTAATATCGTTTGGCGGATAATTACATTTACCGCATCGGCTGCCCCAGAGATAAATAAAAATAAACAACTTAAGATAAATGCACCAATCAGTCCAAAGCCCAAGAATTCTGCAATCGGAATGGCGAAGCCAAAACCAATGATACAGAAACCGAATATTGCAAAAGAGAGGTAGAGTGCTCGACCGGCATTTTTAAATGAGGGTAGGAAAATTAAGCAGACGGATGTGATCACGGCCCCGCTGGAAGTGGCTGCACGTAAGACACCGAATCCTAATTCTCCGACTTGTAACATTTCAGCGAAAAGAGGGAGTAGTGCCACGGCACCGCCTAAGAGAATCGCAAATAAATCTAACGTAAATGCGCCAAGCATGACACGTTGACCGAGCATAAAATTAATGCCTGCGCGTAAGCTTTGAAAAATAGGTTCTCGAACTTTAGACTGTAATTTTTGACTCGTTCGTACGCAGGAAGTGGAAATGAGTGCTAAGAGAAGTAAGACACACATGACTGTGTAAGCTAAGTTAGTGCCACCGTACCAAAGCATCACTCCGCCGATGCCGGGTCCTAAAACCGAAGCGAGTTCAAACAAAGTATTTCGCCAACGGATGGCGTTAGACATTTTTTCTCGTGGTAGGATTTCTGCGAGCATGGCCTGGCGTGACGTCGTCAAAAAACTTCGGGCGACTCCGCCTAGTACGACGATGGAATAAAGAATGAATAATTTGACCGCGGGTGTCTCGAAGTTGGATGTGAAAAATAAAACTAAGCTAAATAAAAGCATGGAACCGAGGGCACTGCAGGCTATGCGATGGCGGTTATGATTGTCGGCAAAGTGACCAGCAAAAAGCACGGTGCTCACAAAAGGTATGACTTCAGCGAGGCCGATACCGCCGAGGGCAAGTGCGGCAAGTTTATGATCTGCTTTCGTTAATTGAAAAACCTGCCAGGCAATAGCCACCGTTTGAATCTGGATTGCTAATGTACCAAGAACTAAGCCCGAGATATAGAAACGAAAGGGGGTGGA
>CAIOLH010000132.1 GCA_903859115.1 uncultured Opitutia bacterium
CCTCAACTCCGGCATGCCCCGCACCACAGACAATCACGTCGTAGGGCTTTTGTGGGCCGAGTCTTATTTCTTTGGCGGGTTGCATAGGAGGAGTTCCTCCTAGCAGAGGAAATCACTTACCTATGCAGAAGGAAGCGAACAACTTGTCCAGCATTCGCTCATTATCAATTCTTCCCACGATTTCCCCAAGGGAGTCAAGGGCCTCCCGACAGCGGGTAGCGGCCAGTTCGGTGTGAACCGGGGCCGATAAATGGCTAATAGCCTCAGTGAGGGCCCCGGCTGCATGTTTTAGGGCCTCGGCATGTCGAACGCTCACGATGAGATCTTCAGCCCCCGGGGCCAACTGGCGCGCGACCAGGATATCACCCAAGTGCGACCTTAATTTTTCCGCGTCTCGGCCATCGAGCAAACAGGTTTTAATATTAATATAGTCTGGTAAGAAATTTTTGAAATCAGGATGCTCGGGTAAGTCTGACTTATTTTTAATCACTAAAGTTTTGGTTGGATTTAATAAAACCAAAAGAGAGTCGGGTAGGGCAGGGGGAGGTAGCGCAGCGTCGACCACTAAAATAATAAAGTGAGCAGACTCAGCTTGTTCGAGTGAGCGCACCATACCGGCTTTTTCTAAAACAGAACCACCCTCACGTAGACCCGCGGTATCAATCGCCGTCACCGCCAAAGGTAATCCAGCAATCGGTGCTTCTAAAAAGTCGCGCGTTGTTCCGGGCTCATCGCTCACTAAGGCGCGTTGGGTTCCTGAGAGAACATTTACTAAACTAGATTTTCCGGCGTTAGGTGATCCAACAACGACGAGCTTCAAACCATTTCTGATCACTGAATCATGTTTAGAAGAAGCCGCGTATCCATAAAGTTCTGACGCAATATTACCCAATAAAATCAATGGTCCTTGTGGGTTTTCAGCACCAATATCTTCTTCAGGAAAATCAATATGTGCTTCTAAGATAGCGAGGGCTTGAAGTAGGCGATCGGTCCAACCGGCAACTAATTTTCCCATTTCGCCTGCTAACATCCGACGTGCTGAAGAGAGGGCGCGCTCGGAACTCGCATGAATTAAATCAGCGACCGCTTCGGCTTGAGTTAAATCAATTTTTCCGGCCAAGAATGCGCGGCGCGTAAATTCACCTGGTTCGGCCATGCGACAGCCACGCGCCATACAATCTTCGACGAGTCGACGGATGATGAGAGGATTTCCGTGACAAGTGATTTCAAGTGAGTCGCTGCCCGTAAAAGACTTTCCATTAGCCCAGAGTAATGCGACGACTTGATCGACAGGTTCATTTTTTAAATCGCGCCAGATTCCTGTAGTTGCCTGTTTGATGACGAGAGAATTTTTTCGACCAAAGGCTGACTGAATGATGCTGGGTGCTAAGGGTCCATCCACGCGCACCACCGCCAGGGCTGATTTTCCGGAGGGCGTAGAGGTTGCAACGATGGTATCGAGATCGGACATATGAGAGACTCAGCCATCCCAACCAGGTCGGGGCAGGGTGGCAAGCGGTGTCATAAAATTGAAAAGGCTGGAAGGTTTGCCTGAGAATGCCAAAGTCTCCACCATACTACCGTGGAACATCACCCATTTTTAAATACAACCCTAGCCGATCAGATTGCTTCGGCTCATGGCACTCCCTGTTTTGTCTATGACGAGGCGACCTTAACCGCCCAAGCCAAGGCGATGTTGGCTTTTCCTAATTCCTTTGGACTCACCGTACGGTTCGCAATGAAGGCATGTCCGAATGCTTCTATTTTAAGATTATTTGACGGACTGGGCTTAAATTTTGATGCGAGTTCGGGTTGGGAGGTGCGTCGCGCCATCCGGGCCGGAGTATCTCCAGAAAAAATTTCACTCTCTTCACAGGAGCTACCCGAAGACTTCGCTGAACTCTTGAAGTTGGGAGTTCAGGTAAACGCCTGCTCACTTAATCAGTTGGAGCGAATCGGCCGCGCACTCCCTGGTCACAGTGTGGGTGTTCGATTTAATCCAGGACGCGGATCGGGTGGAACTGGCAAAACGAATGTCGGCGGACCCGACTCATCGTTCGGAATTTGGTATGAGTGGGCTGACCAAGTAAAAAAGATTACCGAAACTTATAAGTTAAAAGTCATCCGCATCCACACACATATTGGATCGGGCAGCGACCCACAAGTTTGGCAAGAAGTCTCCGCATCGAGCTTAGCGCTCGTTAAATTATTTAATGAGGTAACCACACTTAATCTAGGTGGCGGATATAAAATCGCACGAGTGGCGGGAGAGAAGGGCACTGATCCACAAAAAATTGGGGTTCCGGTTAAACAAGCCTTTGAAGACTTTGCCAAAGCTGAAGGAAGAAAACTCAAACTAGAAATAGAACCTGGCACATTCTTGGTCGCGAATGCAGGAGCGGTCCTATGTAAGGTTCAGGATATTGTTTCTACTAATTCTAGAAAATTTATAAAAATAGATTCAGGCATGACCGAAATTTTAAGACCATCACTCTACGGCGCCCAACACCCGATTTATTTATATCCTAAAACAAAATCTTCTAAGACCGATGATTATGTAATCGTGGGTCACTGCTGTGAGTCCGGAGATTTAATTACCTGTGCTCCGGGTGAACCCGAAACACTTACTTCAAAGAATCTTCCCGAGGCGCAAGTTGGAGATCTCTGTGTGATTGGTGGAGCCGGTGCTTATTGTGCCGGAATGAGTACCAAAAATTATAATTCATTTCCCGAGGCTCCAGAGGTTTTAATTAATTCAAATGGTTCTACGAAATTAATTCGTCGCCGTCAGACCCTTGACCAGATTTTCCAAAACGAACTCGGTGGAGACATTTAAAGGTGTTACATTGTCCACCCCTAGGTTCGGTAGTTCCATCTTCCCCTCACGCCACGGTGGTTTCATTGCCCACGTTGGCTGACATCGAGGGCTATGAAAGGAAAGAAGACCGGGTTTGGGGAAAAATTTACGCAGGTTATCCAAGATTTGTACGCAATCGCCTAGTGCAAGAAGCCGCCCAACAGGCTGCGCAAAAATACAAAAGAACCGGCGAACTCTTTCCTGTTGTTTCATTAAAATCAGCCCAAGCTTTATTAAAGTGGGCAGGAATTTTAAATGCACAAGTAGATCAAGAGGCAGACTGGGTTTTGATTTCGATACCGGCTGGTCCGGCCGTCGAAAAATTAGCCAAACTGATTCAGCACACTGGGACACTGATTTCTTCGCGCCAAGCCGAAGCTTATTTAAAACGTCTACCGTGCCAGGAAAATACGAGTGCTACAGAAAAAATAAAATCTTTTTGTGCACCTTATTTAGCCGAGGCGAAGGCTGAAAATATTTTAATTTCCCTTTCGGGAATGAATGCAGCCTACGCGGCGATGACAGCAGTGAATCAGATTCAGAATCCTAAAGGTAAAAACATCTGGATACAGTTGGGTTGGCTTTATGTCGATTCCGCTAAAATTTTGGAAAAAAATAGATCAACCGAGCATATTTTTATAAAAAATATTCAGGAACTCGACCGAGTGGAGCAGATTTTAAAAGAGGGAAAGGTGGCAGGAATTTTTGCTGAAGCACCTAATAATCCTCAGTTGGAGACACCCGATGTTCCTAGGCTGCGTGAGCTCTGTGATCAGTATGGAGCAAAGTTGGTTTTGGATCCCAGTGCGGTGAGCATCGCAACCCTCGATCTTTTACCCTACGCCGATATCGTCTGTTCGAGTTTAACCAAGTATGCAGCTAGCGAGGGTGATGTGATGGCAGGAATTTTGGCTGTTAATGAAAACCAGCCCGAAGCAGCTCAATTAGTTAAGGAGGCAAAAAAAATAATCGAACCCCTACACCCGCTTGATGCCGAAGTTTTAGCACGACAAATCACAAAATTAAACGAGGTGGTCCAAAAAATTAATGTGAGCGCTAATATTATTGCTCAACGTTTATCAAAGCACCCCGCGATTGCTTTTGTTAGAACCGCTGAAGTCGTTGCAACGAAATCAAATTATCAAAAACTAAAAAGACCCGGTGCGGGCATTGGTTCGCTCATCACCATTGAACTCAAAAAAGAAATGAGAGGTGTGTATGATAAGCTGCAGTGTGTGAAGGGCCCAAGTTTTGGTTTAGAATTCACTTTAATTTCACCGTATTTGTGGCTGGCACATTTTGATGAAGTTATGAGCGAGCCCGGAAGGGAAGAGATTCGCTCTGCGGGATTAGACCCTGATCTTTTACGAATATCCATTGGGTTAGAGCCGGTAGAGGAGATTTGGGATATGTTAGAAAAAGCTCTTAAATAAAAAACCCACCAGTGTGGTGGGTTTTGCTGTTTAGCTTTCTTCTTCTAGGTGATCATCATCTTCGTTTGAATCTAGCGCACCCACTTTTTTACCATCAGTTTTTTTAGCTTCACGGGCTTTCACCATTTTATCCCTAAAGGCCTGACGCTCTTTAGCGGAAATTTTGGCCGCTTCTGGGTCGAGTTTGTTTAACTGCTCATCAAATACCTTACGATAAACCTCATCGGAATTAGTAGATTTTGTCCGCGCCTGTTTGTACTCAGCCGAAACCTTAACCAACTGGGCGTGGTCAGCCTTGGCCTGCTGTTGTGCGTTTAAAACTTCGGGAATTTCATTCACACGTTTTTTGGCCTCAACAAGGCGTTCATGGTCCGGGTCAACGCTCTTTACGACCACACCCTTGGACGTGTCCATAGGCTTGGCATTAAGAGTAGTGGTGAAGGCTCCAATCAAGAGAAGAGTGGAGAGGAGGGGGAGTGATTTGTGCATAGGATTTAGTAATCACGGTTGAGAAAAAGCCCGCCCGATAATATTTCAATAAACACCCCGTAGTGTTCATCCCATGAATAAAACCCCTGAAGTAGTCCTAGGTATTTTATATTTTGGCTATCAGGTTATTCAGTCTAAACTTGTGAATGAGCGCCAAATAAAGAATGTAAACCCATGCGCAATAAACTGATTATCGAGTGTCTTGGCACCTTCTTTATTTGTTTGGTAAGTGTACTAGCCTCAAATCCGCTTTCAGTAGCCGCAGTTTTATGTGCCATGATTTACATGGGCGGAAATATTTCCATGGCTCACTATAACCCCGCCATAACCTTAGCGTTTTTTCTACGCAAAAAGCTGACGATAAAACGACTATTTGGATACATGGCGGCTCAGTTTTTAGCTGCTTTGTTGGCGGCCGCTGTGGTGGGAATTTTACACGGACATACTGCTGAAAGAACGAGAGATATTGTCGACGCACTCGGAGAAAGTGCGATGACCGGAGCTAGTATAGCTTGGCCGGGGGAATTCCTCGGCATGTTTATTTTAGCATTCGTCGTTTTAATGGTGGGGACATCACGACGTACGGCTGGAAACAGTTATTTCGGATTCGCCATAGCCCTAACGGTTTTTGGCATCATTAGCACATTTTCGTCGTTAAATTTAGCGCTGAATCCAGCCGTCCAAGTAGCCAATGACACCATAGGTATCATCGGTGCACTCAATGCCGACGATTCTGTCTTAAAGGCCCTCTCTCAAGAGGCCACACTTCTAGCCCACGGACTTCCCCGAACGGTATTAGACATCTTCTTCATGTTCTTGGGCGGATCGGCCGCCGCTGTGCTCTTTGTTAAAATGTTTCCTGAGGATAACTAAAACGACACACGATGAAGGCTTGCTGGGTTCATTAATTTATACAGTTTTACATTATGGAAATTCTCATAAAATCACACAAACATTACGGCACATTATTACTCGC
>CAIOLH010000133.1 GCA_903859115.1 uncultured Opitutia bacterium
CTTTGACTCGATTGGGTTATCGTTGGTTGGAATCGATTGTCGCCGTCCTAGTATTGACGATTGCCCTATGTATTGGGGCTGAAGTGCTCATCGCCAAACCAGCTATTCACTCGATTTTACAAGGGTTTATTCCGACTGGTGAAGTTTTCAAAAATCCAGGAATGCTCTTCATTGCCTTAGGGATTCTCGGCGCAACGGTGATGCCACATAATCTTTATCTCCACTCTTCATTAGTCGGTACGCGTGATTTAGGAAAAACCGTCGAAGAACGTAAACAGGCGATTCGATTTGCAACCTACGACTCCAGCTTAGCGCTCGTCTTTGCTTTCTTTGTAAACGCAGGATTATTAATCTTAAGTGCCGCCGCGTTCCATCACGCAGGGCAAACTCCCGTCACCGATATTCGCGAGGCCCATCAATTATTAGATGGTGCATTAGGATCCACAATAGCTGCGACACTTTTCGCCGTAGCGCTTTTGGCTTCTGGTCAAAACGCTACTATCACCGGAACACTGGCCGGACAAATTGTGCTCGAAGGATTTTTAAAAATTAAAGGGAAAGCGTGGATGGTACGAACCTTCACCCGACTTGCCGCACTCGTTCCCGCATTACTCGTCATCGCCTATGCCGGAGAAGGGAAGGCGGTTGAACTTTTACTCTGGAGCCAAGTCATACTCAGTCTGCAACTCGGCTTCGCCTGCTGGCCGTTAGTCAGTATCACTTGTGATTCACATGCCATGGGTGACTATGTTGCACCTAGATGGATTAAATTGCTGGGTATAACGGCGACGTTTATCGTTATTTCTGCTAGTCTGTGGTTTGTTAGGTCAGTAATATAAATTTTATAAATCATTGAATATTAGGATAATATAAAAATTTATCTATTTGATTGTATTCTAATCATTATAATATAACTAAAGAAGTAATCTTAATTAAATTGTATGCGTCAATTAGCCGCCATCACCTTACTTCTTGTTGCCTCCACTACGGGTTGCTCTGCTGCGCTCCCAATCGAGGCAAAAGGGAGTGTGGCCGAGCAGCCTGTAACTGTTCGAGTTGGTTTTTTCCCAAACCTCACTCACTCACCAGCGATTGCTGCGCGTCAACTCGAGCGTGAAGGTGCCGACTGGCACTTGGCTCATTTGCCACCTGGCTCCAAAATCGAATGGCGTTCTTACAATGCAGGACCATCAGCGATGGAAGCGCTGCTCGCGGGTGCGATTGATCTGACTTATGTTGGGCCGTCTCCTGTCATCAATGCCCACGTCCGCACCAAGGGAAAAGAGATTCGTATTTTAGCTCCCGTAGCCCATGCGGGTAATGCTCTCGTCGTCCGCAAGGGTTTGAATTTAAAAACTCAAAAAGATTTTATTGGTCGTCGCGTAGCCACGCCTCAATTAGGCAACACCCAGGATATTGATGCACGTGTTTGGCTCAAGCAGGGTGGGTTAAAAGTCACTCTAAACGGCGGTGGTGACACACAAATTGTTCCGGCAGCTAATGCGGAATTAGTTCAGCTATTCTCGCGTGGCGATGTGGATGCAGCGTGGACTGTGGAGCCTTGGGTGACGCGTCTCACCACAGAGTTTGGCGGCGAAATTTTAGTCGAAAATAAAGATTCGATTATCACCGTCCTCGCTTCATCTAAAACTGCACTCTCCAAAAACAAACGTGGGATCGAAGCTTTTGTGCAGTCACATTATTTACTACGTGATAAATTACTTTCTGATAAATCATGGCACGAAAAATTAGTACGTGATGGTATTGGTAGTGAAACGCGTTCAGCCGCTCCCCAAGCAGATTTAATTTCCTCCGCCTTAGGTCGTGTAGTTTTCGATGCCCGCGAAGTGGGTGCTGCTCGTAAAGTGCGTCTGACTGCTGCGTTCACGCAATCGCTCAAAGATTCACAAGCCTCTGGTTTGTTAAATGCAGATGCACCGATTGAGCCATTGTTAGAATCACTCGTGGCCGATCCAGTTCCTCAGCAAAAGTAATTGTATCCTCTAATCTTGCCAACTTAGCCGTACAACTCGCATTCTTAATCACCCCTAGTTCAATGAGTAACGATAAAGTCTTCACCCCTGCGTTGACGCTTCGTAACGTTACCAAACGTTTCGAAGGTGCGGCTGGTCGCGTGACCGCCGTTGAAGACATCTCACTCGATGTACGTGAGGGAGAATTTCTGGTACTCGTGGGTCCTTCAGGTTGCGGTAAATCCACCTTACTTAACTTGCTCGCAGGTTTAGAGCACACCAACGAAGGTAAAATTTTATTAGGTGAAGAACCCGTGCGTTTGCCGGGACGAGATCGTCTGGTGATGTTCCAACAAGACGCCTTATTTCCTTGGTTAAATGTTTTAGAAAATGTTCTCTTCGGCCTTCGCTTAAAACCAGGTTTAACCGAAGAAGAAAGATTAGAATCTGCTCGCTACTATTTATCGTTAGTCGGTCTGGCAGATAAAGAAAAAGCACGCCCCCACGAATTATCCGGTGGTATGCGTCAACGTGTAGCCCTCGCTCGCTCACTTGCACCTAATCCTCGCGTACTCTTGATGGACGAGCCTTTCTCCGCACTCGATGCCTTAACCCGCGATCAGCTCTATGGTGATATCCAACAGATCTTCATGAAGAGAAAGAAAACGATTATTCTCGTTACGCATAATATTCGTGAAGCGGTATGTTTAGGTGACCGTGTGGTATTACTTTCTCCCCATCCTGGACGTATTCGTGAAGTATTTGAAATTAATTTACCACGCCCGCGTCGTATCAATGACCCTGAATTAGCTTCGCTCGCTGCTAAGGTCACCACCGCACTCTCATCGCACTTAAATGAAGGGGTAAATTCATAATATGAAACTTCCACGTCCAGTAATTCCAACACTCCTGGCTATCGCTTTTCTCGGTGGTTGGGAATGGTATGTTTGCACAGGCCATGTTAACGAAGTTTTAGTTCCAGCACCTTCCCACATTTTAAAATGGTTTTATGAATCCTTAACCAACGGTGAATTACTATCGGCTACGTGGGTGACGATGCGTCGCTTGATGATTGGTTTTGCGATTGGTGCCGCACTGGGCGTACCACTGGGTGCATTGTGCGCACGGGTGCGTTGGATTCGTGACACGCTTGGTGTTCTCGCTTTAGGTTTACAAACATTGCCCTCCGTTTGTTGGGTACCGCTGGCTTTACTTTGGTTTGGCCAAGAAGAATCTGCCGTGCTTTTCGTCGTCGTGATGGGAACCGTTTGGGCAGTCGTTATTGCCGTGCAAGAATCAGTACTATCAGTTCAACCGCTTTATTTAAGAGCGGGTATGACGATGGGATCACAAGGCTGGCATTTGTGGTCACGCGTGATTTTCCCTGCGGCATTACCTGGAATTGTCAGCGGCATGAAACAAGGTTGGGCTTTTGCTTGGCGCTCGTTGATGGCCGCTGAAATTTTCGTAGTGATTCTATCAGGATTTGGTCTGGGCTCGTTATTACATGCCGGACGTGAGTTATTACGCATGGACCAAGTGATGGGAGTTATGGCTGTAGTCGTCGGGGTAGGACTTCTAGCAGACATTATTTTCTTCGCACCTTTAGAGCGTTGGTTACGTCATTCTCGAGGATTAGGTCGCTAAATCTATTTCCTCCTCGCTCTTCGGCGTAAGCCTCGCCTAATTGGTTAACTTATGTTTATCGACGAAGCTAAAGTCATTTTGAAATCAGGCGCAGGCGGTCATGGCTGCGTCAGTTTCCGTCGTGAAAAATTTATTCCCAAGGGCGGACCCGATGGTGGTAACGGCGGTAAGGGTGGAGACATCGTCTTACTCTGCGATCGTAACGAAGGTGATTTACAAGCCTATCGCTGGCAGCCTCACCGCTCAGCCAAAAACGGTATCCCGGGAATGGGCCGTCAATGTGCCGGACCCGATGGTGCTGATTTAATTTTACCCGTGCCTCCCGGTACGCAGGTTGTCGACGATGCTACGGGTAGCCTCGTCGCCGAACTCACCGAACACGGCGAACGCGTTATTTTATTAGCAGGCGGCAAGGGCGGAATGGGTAATATGAATTTTAAAAGTTCAGTAAACCAAGCCCCACGTCGCACCACTCCCGGCTATCCTGGTGAGTCCGGCAATTACCGTTTTGTACTTAAGACCATCGCAGACATCGGATTGGTTGGATATCCAAACGCTGGAAAATCTACGCTCACGAATTTGCTCACGGCTGCGCGTCCGAAGATGGCGCCGTATCCATTTACAACCTTACACGTTAACGTCGGCGTCATCGAATACCCTGAAACTCACGGTCGTATTTTCATGGCCGATATTCCTGGGCTCATCGAAGGGGCTCACGAAAATCGCGGTCTCGGTCACCAGTTCCTTCGCCACATCGAACGCTGTGCACTCCTCGTATTTATTATCGATATGGCGGGCAGCGAAAATCGTAAGCCCTGGGACGATCATCGCATTTTAGAACGCGAACTTCGCCTATACTCTAAAATTCTGGCCGGTAAACCTCGCGTGATTGTAGCTAATAAAATGGATTTACCTAAGGCCACAGAAAACCTGAAACTCTTCAAAAACAAGGTGAA
>CAIOLH010000134.1 GCA_903859115.1 uncultured Opitutia bacterium
CGCGACGAAAATTCCTTTAGCAGGTTTCTCTTTAGGTGTTTCGCGTGACCACTGCGTCAGCTCTACTTTGTTACCGCCAAATCTTAAAACACCCGAGCCTAGGTTTTTGTGTAGATTAACTAAAACTAGATTGTCCGGACGGAAGTGATTTTCGGTGACGGCAGATTTTTCATAGCTCAACCCAATGAAATTAGCTGGAATAGTTCCGATAGTTTTCTCACTTAAAACAGACACGGTCGTGGTCGTAGAATCAGCCGCCCAGGCAGATACGCCTGAGAGTGAGAGAGCGAGAAGGGCTGAATAGAGTTTCATCTTAGATTAAGACCTCAAACTAGGCTATAAGTTGCAGAGGGACAGGAAATAATTGCAGATTAAATTGCTAATCAGGGGCAAAATGTGAGTTTAGAATCTATTCATGATCATTAGATTTTTACTTAGCCTATTTTGTATAAGTCTCGCCTGGGCTGCTGCTGAACCACCCAACGCTAAGGATTTCGATTCTTGGCAGAACGACCGCATGAAACTTCAGTCCCAATTCGCAGTTCTGCAGGCCAAACTCACCAAAGATTCGGCTAAAATAGTCGATGAAGATCAACGCGAGGCTCTCGCTTTTTTCGCCTCACTCTCCCAATTCAAAAAAGATTTTTCCGCTTCCCAAGAAAAACGATTCAAGTATTGGAATAATGAAGCGCTCTGGTCGTCCAAAAATTGGGCCAAAGGTGAGTGCATCAAGCAAACTACTGATAAATTGAGAACAATTTTGGATGACATCAACGCCACCAAACTTTCCGCGGCTCCGCCTTTTTCGAAGCCCGATCTCAATGCAGCTCAGAAGCTTCTCAACGCGGTCCGTAATGCGGTAGACTTAGATAAAGAATTACAGACTAAGTCCAAGGTACTGGTAAAATAATTTATTCGGGTTCCGACGTTTGCACTAAGAGTTTTAACAGACTCGCGGGTGTGGGATTAGCTTGAGCGGCCGCTTGTAGGCCAGCAGGTATTAACGACATCGCCTTCTGTTTTAGTTCATCTAATCGATCTTGAACGCGGCTTAAAAGGCTTTCGGTATCATTTTGCTCCACCCACACATCGTAGAGTTTAATATTCTTATTATCTTCGATGATATCTTCTTCGCCGATTTCATAGCCACAGTCTTCTAATTCGTCCCATAAAATCGCATCGGTATCAAAGGAGTCTTCCAGGTCGTAGGTACGAATCCCCCTGAGCCATTCATCTAGAGATTTAAAAGCGGCCTGATGTGATTCGATAATTTCCGTGAAAGTGAAATCAATGCCGACCGCGACGAGCGTTTGTCCGTCAACAATATCGCCTAATTTAATTCCATCGGATGGAGAATCATCGTTCATCACTTTAAAGTGATACGGAATTGGAGATTAAGCGATACCGATTAAGGGCGTTCTGCGACGGCCTGACCCGCCAGCCAACCGGTCGTCCACGCATTCTGAAAGTTAAAACCGCCCGTGACGCCATCGATATCCAAAACTTCCCCGGCAAAGAAGAGTCCGGGTTGCTTACGACTTTCCATGGTTTTGAAATTAATCTCCGAAAGCTTCACCCCACCGCAGGTCACGAACTCGTCCTTAAACATGCTTTTGCCGGTGACCTTGAACTCTGCCTGGGTGAGTTGTTTGTATAATTTATCTAATTGTTGATTGTTAATATGAGCCCAGGGCGTCGTTGGATTAATCTCCGCCGCAATCAAGAGCCTCTCCCAAAGTCTTTGCGGAATGGGCAGTGGGCTAAAGGTCGCAATTTGTTTTCGCGCTTCAGCGATGCGGATTTCATTTAATTTCTTACTGAGCGCCGTTTGGTTGAGTTCTGGAACCCAGTTAATCTCGATGGTGAAGTTGTAATTAGATTCTGCAAATTCCCGTGCCCCCCAGGCTGAGAGTTTTAAAATCGCCGGTCCACTCATCCCCCAATGAGTGAGTAGTAGTGGTCCTTCAGTAGTTAGTTTCGTCCCGCAGGCCTTAACCTTAACTTTTTCTACCGAAAGTCCGGCGAGATCCACTAAGCGATTGTCCTGAATATGAAAGGTGAAGAGTGAGGGGACGGGTGGAATAATGGTGTGACCAAAACTTTCGGCGATGGCTAATCCGCCAGATGATTTATTTCCGCCCGTGGCGATAATGACTTTATCGAACAACTCCATCTCGCCCGAATTTAATTCTACTTCAAATTTCTCATTAATATACTGAATGGTTTTAACGCCACGTTGGACTAAAACTTTTACACGATTTTTCTCAGCCGCATTAGTCAACGCATTGACAATGGATTCAGAGTTATCCGAAGTGGGAAACATCCGTCCGTCTTCTTCGGTCTTAGTTTCTACACCGCGTGTATTAAA
This sequence comes from uncultured Opitutia bacterium, assembly GCA_903859115.1. Next base: position 2,369 of record CAIOLH010000134.1, read on the forward strand.
CCATGCCAAGGTATCGCGCGGTTGAAAGCGATGAAAGGCACCGAGTAGTTCACGCCCGCCGCGTGGGTAATTTTTAACTAATTGCTCGGGTTCAAAACAGGCATGCGTCACGTTGCACCGTCCACCACCCGAAATTTTTACTTTCGATAATAGATGCGGAGTGGCTTCGTAGAGAAATACCTGAGCGTTAGAGTTCTCGGCACTGGTAATTGCCGCAAAGAAGCCCGCTGCGCCTCCACCAATGACTAGAATGCGCTGTGGTGTGGACATTACTGATCACTAAATCCGTGTTGAGCTAACATGCGCTCCGTTGCCTTACTGAGTTTCGGGCGCATGAGTGAGGGTGTGTTCTTAAAAGCTTCAACCGTGCAACTAAGGTAGCCGAGTTTGCGCTCAAGGGCGTAGTCTCGATTTTTTGATTCGAGCCATAGTTGCAACACGGCCATCGCCTTAAACCATTCAATCCATTCGCAGTCAGCCTGATCAATCGATTCTAGGACAACTTGCGGACTGCTCGACTTACCCAAAAATCGATTCACGGCCTGTGCATGAGTTGCGTCCAAGCCTTCTAGTATTTTCTGCAACTCGGCTTCGTTCATTAAGTTTTATATCCCAATACGGGTGCTAACCACTTCTCGGCTTCCGCAACTGACCAACCTTTTCGCTTCGCGTAATCTTCAACTTGGTCGCGACCGAGTGAATCGACATCGAAGTAAATGGCTTGTGGATTGCCGAAATAAATACCAGAAACCGAAGCTGCCGGATTCATCGCAAAGGATTCGGTTAAAGTGCAATCGATACGATCGGCTTGGAGCAGTCTCCAGATTTCACCTTTCTCGGTGTGCTCAGGGCAGGCCGGATAGCCGGCAGCGGGACGACGACCGGCATACTTTTCATCAACCAATTCCTCGACGGTTAAACTTTCATTCGGAGCATAGCCCCAGAGATTTTTGCGTACTTCACAATGAAGCCACTCGGCACAG
>CAIOLH010000135.1 GCA_903859115.1 uncultured Opitutia bacterium
GCTAAGGTTAATATCACGAAGCAAAACTTCCCGACCGTTTATCGTTACAGCAGCGTGCCCAAGTTATCACCGCACGTTTATCTTAAAGCTAAGGCTAAGAATAAATCCGACTTCACCCTGCTCCCTGGACAAACCTCCGTCTTCCTCGATGGCGCGTTTGTGGCGAATGCGTCGCTTGATTTAGTTCCAGCGGGTCAGGAGTTCTGGACCTACCTGGGTGTGGATTCTTCGGTAAAAGTTGAACGTAAAGAACTCGGCCGTCGTGAAGAAACCAGCGGCATCTTCGGAAAGAAAACCGTGCGTACGATTTATGATAATGTATTTAAAATCAAAAATTCTAAATCCACGGCCATTGAACTTGTGGTGTGGGATCAGATTCCGATTTCTGACCATGAAGATATCAAAGTCGTCCTCGAAGAACCCAAGTACGAGAAAGATTCGGAGAATCTTAAGATGTCGGACGGCAAACTTCTCGAATGGCGTTTCAATTTAAAGCCTGACGAGAAAAAAGATGTACCCTTCCGTTTTGCTATAGAGCGACCCGAAGGCACGATTATCCAAGGCCTATAATTACTTAAGGTTAATTCGCATACCATCGTAGCAAAGTCCTACCTCTGGATAGGCCTTAGCTAGGTCGGACTCGGGCCACTTACCGTAATCAATCTGGTAAGTCATATGAGTAATATAAGCCTGCTTAGCATTCATTTCGACCGACATTTCACAGGCCTTACCAATCGTCATATGCGTGGGGTGAAAATTGGGTCTTAATCCATCGAGGATAGCGACATCACAGCCCTGAGCTAATTCAAGTGCTTCGCGAGTGAGTGTTTTGCAATCGGTATAGTAGACGAATTTCTTTCCGGTGGAAGGCTCGAAGAAGATAAGTCCTAAAGTCGACTCGCTACCGTGAGGAAGGATGGTCGAGGTGACAATACCACCACCAGGGAGTTTTAATTCTTTAGGAAAAAGGCTAACCTCTAATTCGATATATCCAGGCGAAGCCATAGCACCGATGGCGTAGGGATAAATAGCTTCAATGCGGTGCTTACCTTGGGTCGTCGTATAAACCGGCATCGCCTTGCCACTATTGGTACAAAACTGACGAAGGTCATCCATACCTAGTACGTGATCCGCGTGGCCGTGAGTGAGAATGAACGAATCTATTTCATTAACACGATTAACTAAACATTGCATCCGAAATTCAGGGGCAGCGTCGACCTGTACGTGGTGGCCTTCGATGACGACGTGGACGCTGGTTCGAGTGCGCCAATTTTTGGAATTAGAGAGATCTAAACCAGGATTATCATGGGCCACCAAGGGAACCCCTTGTGACGTGCCACAGCCCATGACGATAATTTCCATGCCCTGAAAAGTGTGAGACTTAACTTAGAGTGCAAGTTAAGATGAACTCTAACTAATAATATTCATCTAACTGGAAGCTTTGACGTCTATCACAAAGTCACTTCCGGGCTTCCGCGTACCTTTCCAGTGAACACCGCGTGCTCCGAGGTGATAACATTTGATAAGGGTTGCAGACATACTCTTTTCAAAAAATCTGCAGAAGTTTAAATCACAGCGTGAGGCATTGATAGAAGCTGAGTAAAAAAATTTCTCTTTGTATAATTGAAAATAACCAACTACTACGGGAGAATTATTCCAAAGCACATAATTAGTCTCAGTCAAAAGATCACTCATTTTGGAAAAGACCATTAGATTATCTACGCCTATTAAAAATGTCGGATTTAAAGGAGAGTTTTTTTCAAATGCGGGCAAATCCCTTAATAGAGTATTTTGAGTATCACCTGGTAAAACAATATCGCTATCTATCAGAAGATACCAGTCATCGGGAAATTTATCATATACATAGTATTGAGCATGGCGAATAGCTCCACCTTTATCAAAGTGGCGACGCTCGTTCTGAAAATCCCAATACAAGACTGTCACATTAGGTTTACTGGATAAGAAGTTAATAGTTTCGTGGTCGTTTTTTTCTGTAACGAAGA
>CAIOLH010000136.1 GCA_903859115.1 uncultured Opitutia bacterium
AGAGCGGAGCTTATCAATGGTCGTATCCGTATCGGTTTTACCTGTGGTGCCCACGACTTCGCGGTTGTAGACTTCAGGAAGTTTCCAGCTTTCGTCGAGCAACTCGAAAAGTTTGCCCTTGGTGACGCCACGATTCCACGCACCGGAATTTTCGGAAATGAATTGGCGAATGCGAACTTGGAAAGCTTTAGCTTCCGCGTTGTTTGGCTGATATTGAAGAACTTCGCGGTAAGCGTCGAGGGCGCCGGTGTAATCACCGTAGAGATAACGTGCACGACCTTTAACTAAGAGTTCGTCAATTTTCTGATCCTTAGCGCGGAGACCAGGTGAAAGGTCATCAATATTGCGGTAAGTAGGATCGGACTTCTTGTCGTTGAATTCTGCACGTAGAGCGACTGCTGCAGCTTCGTCTACTTTCAGGTTTTCGAAATCTTTAATGTAGCCATCAGCCTTGGTCATTTCGCGGGCCTCGATAGCGAGAAGAGCACGACGAGAGAAAATCGCAGCGACGTCGTTTTTGATGCGAGCAGCGAGTTTCGCTGTAGCGATATTATTAGGAAGACCTTGTTTGGCCTTATCTAATTTTTCTTTCGCAGCATCATAATTTTCGTCACGAATTAAATTTTCAGCCTCAACAACGAGTGCGGTGGAAGCACTGATTTTAACGTCATTTAATTTTGCAATGCGGTCGATTTCAGCACGTGCAATCGCATCAGTTCCTTGCTCACCGGCTTCACGGCGACCGAGAATATCTTGGCGAGTGAGAGCGATTTCATCACGTAATGCCTGCGCGGTTGGATTGCTAGGAAGAGCGCCGTTGGCACCATCGAGAATTCTGAGTGCCTCTTTGTAATTGGATTGGTCGGCAGATTCCTTAGCCTTAGCAATGGCGGTCTCAACTTCGCGATAGAGATTTTGGTGAGAGGTCTCAACAGTGGTGATGAGGTCTGCTGACTTCGCAGGCTCTTTGGCCACGACAACCTTCGCAGGCTCAGTGGGTTTTACAGCAACTGGCTCAGCGACAACTGCAGTGCCTGATTTAGTTGCTTCAGCAGCGGAGATAGCAGCGTTAACTGCGGCTAAGCCCTCTTTGGCACCTTCGTCGGCTTGGTCTAATTTTTGGAGCGCTTCATAGCGGTCGCGTGCGGTTTTTAGGTCGCCTTCTTCGCGGGCCTTGAGTGCCTCGGAAAGAATTTGGGTCTTTTGCTTAATGGGATCGCTGTCCTGAGCGATCAAAGAGCCAACCGCAATGACAGCGGCGAGAGTGGCCCAAGCAAATGTGTTACGTGTGATAGTTTTCATCGGAGCTTAAATGGGTAAATTATTTGGTAAGTTTGGTTTTGTCTTTTTCTTTAGAAGTGGGAGCCGCAGATTTGGGGTCTACGGGAGCGGGTAAGGACAGGACCTGTTGGTCGGATCTTTGACCCTTTTTGGGGTCACTCTTTTTGGGGTTGGGTAGAGTGTATTTCTTCTCAACGGTCACGGTCTTGTTTACTAAGTCAACGTCTTTGATAATGTAATGGGCTTTTTCGTACTTAAAATCGTCGCCTTTCTTGTTTAAAGTCCATGATTTAGAGGGGTCTTCGGTAGCGGTAATCACGACGTTGACGGTGTCCTCAAAGTCTAGGGGCTTTTCGTCGTTAATAGTAACCTTCCGGCCCAATAATCTGTCATCAAGAACTAGAGTCTTTTGTTGAAATCCATCGGCTTGTTTAACGACCTTATACTCAAGGGGATAAACAGGGGTCTTATCGTTCAGAGGGCGCTTTAATCTGCACTTTTCAAACCATTCCTTAGTAATGGTGTTCTCGATGGAGAACTCTCGATCCTCTTCCTTGCCGGATTTTCCAGCCAGAGTGGAACGAAGCACATAAGGATAAGTGGGGTGGCCTACGCTTAGAAGAGAAACGCCAAAAGGTGGCAGAGGAATGGCCTTCTTGTTAGCTGGAACGTACTCGGCCTGGGAAGGGTCCCAGGCGATATCGATGGTGGTGAAGAGATCATAATCCCAACCGTCATCATTTTCTTCGGGTGTGAACCAATCTTTAATCTCTGGATTTAAAGTTAACTTGGCAGTCGCAGGGTAAGCCGTGCCAGCAGGCTCTTGCTTTAATTCAGGAATCGCTTTGGAACGGTCTTCATCCAATGGAACTAGGGGCGTCACACCGAACAAACCTTGGTCGAGCGCTACATAACCGAGGACTGATAAAATCAACACTCCTAGAGCAGCTAAAAGAGTCAGTAAGTCTTTTTTGAAATTCATCGTTGTGGGTTGGTTTTATTTTTTAGGCTCAGCCTCAGCGACGGGCTTATCTTCAGGAGCCGAAAGATAATCGATTTGTAAGGTGATTTCCGAAAAATTCTGGTGAACGACCACTTTACGTTCTTCCTTGGCTGGAGTGGTTGGATTCGCGGTAGAACCAAGAACAGGTGTCGCGGTAAAATCTAACGGTTCAGCAGCAACCAGGCTGGAGGCCCCCATATTGGCAATCGCATTGGTTCCTAAAACCTTCAGTGACTCGGCCTGGGGATTATTAATTTCAATCGAGGTGATTACCACCGGACGTCCGCTATTACGAATTTTATTAATAAAAGTACGCAGTGTAGGCGTGGTTGCGACGAAACGAACTCGGAAAGAAAGTCCATCAATCAAAGGTGGATTACGGAATGTGCGGGTGGGTAAAAATTCATCGTTTTCACCGCGAGCACCTTCGACAGGTCCAAAAGTACCAGCGTTGGGTTTTCCAGCAGGAATAACTTCGTAAGTCTCAATCGGTTCGCGGTCGATGGACTGCAATAAGATCGCACTGCGGTTCGGCGTGTTAGGACGAGAGTCAACGAGCGTACGATAAATAAAATCTATGATTTGTAATTGCTGATCAACCTTGGATAAAGTCACACCCTTCGGCGAGGTGCCTGGATTACGAATGTATCGGCGGAAACCAAATTCACATTTTTCATTAGGAAGCATGCGAATATCTTTATCCGCAGCTAACTTGGTCCACTCATCTACGTTCTGTTTAATCGATGAAGCTAAATCCGAACTCGCTAAGTTTTCTTTACCTACGAAGCGATTGGTCGATACTGCGGAAATAGCCAAACGCAGATCGTCGCGCTGTTTAACTAAGGCATCATAGTCTGCTTTAGAAACACTGACGTTATTGGAGGTTAAAGAAACAGGAGGCACACCTGAAATAATTTCCTGACCTTTCAAGAGCCCGCGATATTTACCGAGTTGATCGGTAAGTTTCTTTTCTTCTTCCGCGCGACTACTGTTGTTTCGAAAACAAAAAAATACGCCCGTAATAAAACCAGCCAAGAGGATGGCGATAAGAGTGTAGAAACCTTTATTCTTTTTAAAATTTTCCATGGAAATTAAAGAGTTTTTTCGAATTTAATCACCAAAGTAAGCGTGGTGCGTGGAACGTTGGTCTCCTTCGTGAAATCTGCTTTAATTTCATCTTCAGGAATATCGGCAACGAAGGGAGATTTTTTGAGAGCTTCAAGTAAAGTTACTTTTGCTTTATTGTATTCTTGGGCCTTGAAAGGTTTTCCTGGGGCTACTTTTTCCAACAAGGTGCGGGTGGTGATGGTGATTTTTGTAACGTTCGTGGCGACTCTGGAAGCATCGGGATCGGTACTGGTCGTGGCGATTACGGCGGGCTCGCGGCGAACTTTTAATTCTTCAATCCATGTGTTCTTAGCGGTGAGCACTCTGGACTGTAAATCAGCTAGGAAAATCGGCCAGTTAGGGGAATTGGAAACAGCGAACTCCAATTGCTGATTCACTGCTAAAACAGCGAGCGAGTCTTCTCGGGTTTGTTTAATCGTCTTTTGGTAATTAATCAGTTCGTCCGATTTCTTCTTCAGCGTCTTGGTTTGTTCTTTGTTATAATCGACCCCTGCATTGAGCGTAAGTAAGATGGGTACAGGAGCGATGGCCAAGAGTAGTGCCGCAACCACGAACTTAATTTTTTGTGACTCAAAACTGATTTGTCCGGCGATATCGCGGGGAATTAAATTCACGCCCAGCGCTGTAGGTGAAAGTAATCGAGAAGCTTCTCCGATTACTTCCGAAAGTTGGTGAATATGCTGCATGACATATTCCGCATTGATTTGCGAGCTCAGCGAAATAACGCCGAGTGGATTAAATTCTTCGACTGGCAAAGCGAGTGCTTCGCTCAACTGTTGGCTAAGTCCGGGCACTTGGCTACTGCGACCCGTGATAACAATTTTAGTAGGACGACGACCCAAGCGCTTAATACTGATGAGGCGGCGGTTAATGTCCTGACTCAAGCGACGGTTGAAGCTCTGTTTGTTCGCTTCTAGAATAGTAAACTGCGGATCTGTCTCAGGCAATTGAATGACGTGGGTAAAGAAACCAACTTTGAGAGACTCAGCATTAATCACGGGCTGTCCGGTATTATCCGAAATTCCTTGGGTAAGTAAATTTCCACCGAGATTAGCAGCTTGAATGCTCGTTCCCTTCGCACTGATAAAACTTAATCCCGTGGTGCGTGCACCCACATTGATAAATAAAACTTCTTCATCTTCAGCGATACCACCGCTAACAAATTGTTGAGCCTGTACGTCTAAAATAGGAGCAGCTTGAATGACTTGCGGACGAATACCCGTCTGTGCAATCGCGTTAGCAATACGACCGGCTTGATCGGTACGCAGAGCAAAAAGTAAAACTTCTGCTTCCACGCCGTCCGTTGACATAATCTGACTATCCCAAACCACTTCGTTGAGCGGATAAGGAATATTATTTTGCGCCTCAAAGGCGATAATCTGGGCCTGGCGTGCACTCTCTACTTGGGCTACTTTGAGGGCTTTTTGTAAAAGTAAAAAACTAGGAACGATGATGGTAGCAGTACCCTTGATGTTTTTACTGGAAGCCAAACGGGCGACCGCACTCGTAGCTGCATTGATCCACTCTTCGTCACCGAGAGCGGGAGTTAAGTCCTCGGTGTAAAATTGTTCTAAAATTAACTTAGCCCCATCAGTACGAAACGCCGAAATGGAAACGTGCGAAGCAGCGAGGTTAACGATTAAATTTTTCTTACTCATTCTTCAAAAATAAAGTGGGTTATTTGGCGGATAAATCTTCCCGAATAAATTCAGGGCTGGGAGGAACCACGACCGGGACGTCTAGGTAATTAACGAGGAACTGGGGACGCAGGATACCAGGATTGTTTCCGGCACAACGGTCAGCGACATCTTTAGCTCCATCGAAGTTTTTCTTCTGAGACAAGTCGCGAGAAATGGCACGCGATTGTTCAGCAATGACATTACCTTTAGCGTCAAAAAGCGGTTCCTCATTTCCGGATACTTCGGCTTGAACATAATAGAAGTCGGGCTCTTTTCGGAGATTATCGCGCTTAACCACATCCCCTGGTAAATAAAACGAAACCGTGCGCGGTTGATTTACTTCTAAGGTTAAAATAGTAACCGCCGAGCGATAGTAATTCCAATCTTCAGGCTTCGTGGATTTAGTTTTATAAACCTGAGTAACCGTCAGTTTAATTTTATCGACCCAGGTTTTGTTTAAGGCCTTAGGATCGGGATTATAATTGGCGGCAACCTCAACCTGCATACGATTCCAAGGGTTAATTTGTCCGCCTAATCTGTGCTGAAAAAACTTAACATCTTTAACCACAATCACCGACTTTGAATTCGCGGTCTGAGCCTTTTCAGGCGCAGCATTACCCCCCTGAGTGGCTGTCGCTTGGGCGAACAATCCTACAGGGAAAAAAACCAACACCAGGAGTACGGTGTGTACGGCTTTATTAAGGGGCATAGCAATCTATGGGTAGGATTCGATACCCTATTGGCAAATGTAAAAAAGGCGGGGAACCTAAATTTAGATGCAAATAAGTTGCATTAAAATGAGGCGGGATTTACACCTCCTCCCATGCTTCGATGGATCACTCTAAGCGGCCTCTATTTTGCCCTCATTATTGATGCTAAAGCACAAATAACATCGAGCTTCACGACTATCGATTATTGGGTCGGAAAACTACTAACCGAGCCAACAACTATCCATCAATCCATCATCCCAAGCGGTGGAGAACTTCACGGCTATCAATTAAGCCCATCGGACAGTCTTAAACTCTCTAAATCGCAGGTAATCATTGGCTTAAGTGTGCGCTCTGAACCTTGGCTAAATGATTGGATTAAGGCTAATAACCGCACCTCATCTGTTATTTGGATCAATGAGAGCAGCAGTCAAATAACCCACCCATGGATGAGTCCAGCCGGCGCAAGAGCCATGGTAAAAACACTATATAGCGGACTCATGAGTCGAAAATTAAGTTCAGAAGTTAATCTAAATCAATTACTTACAGAAATAAATGATGTAGAGTTATCAGTATCTCGGGTGCTGGCCACAGTTCCAGAAAATCGCCGTTTAATCATCACCCAGCACCCTAACCTATCGGCTTTTGCTGAGGCATTTAATCTCGAAGTAGTAGGCAGCATACTCGAAAGCCCCGAAGCAGAATCTGCTGATCCGTCGGCGCAAAGGTACTCTCAACTACTAAAACTGATCAAAGCTAGAAACGTCAGGGTCATTACCTGTGATGCTGGTCAAAATAGTCGCGTCGCCCAACAACTCGCCAAAGATGCAAAAATTAATCCACCACTTCCATTAACCGTGGAGTACCTAGAAAAAAGTGGGACACCGGGTGATACCTGGCCGAGCATGATGCTCATCAATGCTAATAAAATTTCAGAAGCTCTAAAAAAATAATGCCGTCAACCAGATCCCATTTTAGGAAATTACTATCGGAAGCATTCAATAATTTGTTTCCTGCGGTTCCGTACGCGCCAGCTGAAAGCAGTGCGTCTGGAGACTGGGCCGTGGAAGTAAAAAATCTTGCGGTGCAGATTAAATCTCAGAACGCGCCCGTTTTTTCTGACGTTAGTTTTGAAATTCCTGTTCACTGTCGCACAGCGCTGATTGGCCCTAACGGTTCCGGAAAATCAACCTTACTAAAAACTCTAGCAGGTTTGGTACCCGATTATTCAGGAGAGGTTAAATTGTTTGGCAGCAAGCCACGACTCGGTCGCAGTCGAATTGCCTACCTCGCACAGAGTCCTCAATTGAATCCTGATTTTCCTCTTCAACTTAAAAGACTCGTGCAAATGGGCACCTACGCCCACCACGGATGGTTTGAAGAGTGTCATCACGCCGATGAAAAAGTGGCTTCAGCGCTGAAGCTTTTAGAATTAGAAGACTTGGTGGATCGCTCTGTGCACAATCTTTCAGGCGGTCAATTACAACGCGGCCTGTTAGCACGAGCTGCCGTGCAAGGAGCGGAGATTCTTTTGTTGGACGAACCCTATGCTGCGCTCGATACGAAAAGTAGAGAGATCGTAGAAAACTTTCTTTTCCATAAAGATAATTCCTTCACCGTGATTATGGCGACACATGAAACAGCGGACTCGAAAAAATTCGATCGCGTGTTGGAAATCAACCAGGGCAGTTTAAAAACTATTCATGCCTGCCTTGGACATAAAAATCATCATGCTTAACACGCTCTTATCCGCTTTTCAGGAAGAATTTTTTCTGCGCGCACTTCTCGCTTTATTTTTAAGCGGAATCTCTGCCGCATGCTTAGGTTCTTATATTATTTTGAGGCGCATGTCATTCATCAGCACCGCCATGACTCACTCCATTTTACCCGGCGTCGTACTCGCAGTCCTACTTGGACTCTCTGCTTATTGGGGCGCACTCATCGCAGCCTTACTCACCGCTGCGGGGATTGCCTGGATTTCATCGCGCAAGGGAAGTAGCGAGGATAGTGCCATTGGCGTAATGCTTTCGGTGATGTTCGCTCTAGGCATTGCGTTTATGGCGTTATCTCATTCGTGGCGTGATTTTACTGGGCTGCTTTTCGGAAGCATTGTTTCCGTCAGCACCGAAGATATTGGTTTGATTTTGGGCACCACTTTCATCGTTCTTTTTTGCCTAAGACTGCTTCATAAAGAGTTAGAGCTGGCATCTTTTGACGAAGAGTATGCCCACCTCTTGGGTGCAAGGCCGGCACTTCTTAGATCCGTGCTGCTCATTTTAATCGCCTTAGCGGCGGTGGCCAGCGTGCGCCTAGTGGGAGCACTCCTCACTACAGCTCTTTTTATTATTCCTTCAACCACCGGTGTTTTAATCGGAAAAAATCTCAAGGGAGTAATGTTCTGGAGTGTGCTCTGTGCCTGCGGCGGTGGCACACTCGGTCTGATCATTTCTTACAACTTCCAAGGAATTCCAGCCGGAGCGGCTATCGTACTCGGTTGTGCTATTCCCTACTTTATCGTCCGCATCAAAAACGCTTAACGACTTGAAGAAGAATCTTCGGGACCCGCTGGTGAATTATTACCGCCGCGGAATTCGCCCCGTGAAGAACGGTCTCGTGGGTAGTCAGAACCGCGTTCATCCCTGTTAAATCGGCGCGAAGAGGAAGAATGTCTGGAGCGTCCCGATGAATGGCGCGATGAACGACGTGAGAAATCACGGTGTTGGCGTGAGCCACTGCGACGTAGATGGCGGCTACTGCGTTCACGCCTGGAGAGCATCCAACTTCTAAAGCCAAAGACCACAGCCATGGTGACGGCCGCAAAGGCTAAAATGTATGAGAGGACGCTATCCATATCTTCTATCTAACATAATATTTCCCGTTTTGCAAACAACCAGTGAAGGTTTTGTGATAAATCTCTAATGAATTTGAGGTTAAAGGGAGCCATCACTGATGAATTATGTGCAACTCAGTTGAGCGATGAATGACTCCAGGTTCAAGAGGCGGCAGAAATAACTCGTTCATCATTCTAATAAAACTTTACTATAATTTTTTGGTCGGTAGTTTCTAGTCGGTATAAAAATTATGGCAAAAAAATCGCTGCAGCACAGAGATTCTCATACCAAAGAATCACATCTTGTTATCCAAGATGCTCTTTTACATGTCGGAAAATTAAGCACTTCGAAAAAGAAAACCCAGTTGGAGGTTCATCGCGAATAAAGTGGCCGCCAGATTTATGGGCGAG
>CAIOLH010000137.1 GCA_903859115.1 uncultured Opitutia bacterium
CAGTTTGGCTTTATAAAGTTCGGTGCGTTGAGATTGGAAGTAGGGACCGTAGTTACCGCCGATAACGGGACCTTCATCCCAATCCATTCCCAACCAGCGGAGAGAATCTAAAATGACTTTCAGATACTCTTCAGAGTTACGTTCTTTATCGGTATCTTCGATGCGCAGAATAAATTTTCCACCCGTGTGGCGTGCGTAGAGCCAGTTGAATAAAGCCGTACGTGCGCTTCCGATATGGAAGAAGCCAGTGGGACTGGGAGCAAAGCGTACGCGGACAGAGGACATGGGTGTAACTCGACTAAAGAACTTATTGAGCTTGAGGCTCTGGCGCAGTGGTGAGGTCTTTTAACAGCCCCATGCCCATAAAATAAGCATTTCTTGAGGTAAAACGTTCAACCAGCTGTTTCACTTCTTCGGACGATGCATCAATTTGTGGGCGATCCGATTTAATAATATGGATATAAACCGTGTCACCGGTGGTCGTTTGAATTCCGGATACGATTTTGCCAGCGCCAGCTACTTCGAGAGACTGAGCGGTATTTTCGCTTACGCCTGTGAGGTTTGCTGGAAGATTCGCGGTAGTGAACGGCTCAGGGTTGCTGAGTTTAAGTCCTAAGGCTGAAGCACTGTCGGCGAAGTTTTTATTTTCAGCCGCCGCAGTTTTCATCGCTTTGCTGATTTTGAATACTTCATCACGCATGAGACGGAGACGCTCATCGCGTTTCCAGTTAGCGGTGGCGGATTCTTTGACTTCGTTGAAATCAGGAATGCGTGACTCGATACGCTTTTTGAGAATCACAAAGACAGCAGCAGTGTCGGAGCGATACATATCGGTGCGCCATTCTTTCTCTGATAATTCACCAGCGGCCTTGAGGGCTTCGACGGGCACGCTAGCAAGTTCAGGAGGATTAACGCTGTCAAAAGCTGGTAAGGTTTCGACGGTAGCGTTTTGTTTTTTGAGCCAAGCGATGAAAGCGGGTTCGTCGGATTTATGGGACTCTACTGGGAATTGATCCGCAAGTTCTTCGCCGATTTTTCCAGCGAGGTTACGGATGGCACGATTCGTACGAATAATTTTCTCAATTTCGGAGCGATGGGCGAGGGCCTGTTCACGCACTTTTCCGGGCTCAAACTTCAGTTTTTCCGCGACATTAAAGCCTTCCATGACGATATCGTCATCGCTGACAGGTTCGCTATCGGGCGTAAGATTTTTAAATAAAACCAAGGATACTTCAACTTTGGCAGGTAAGCGGTAGCTCTCTTTATTTGTTTCAAAACTCGATTTTACTTTGGCTTCGTCGACCGTGACAGTGGGATTGAACTTCGTATTATCGAAGGAAGCCACTTCAACGGTCCAGATGGTTTTTTCACGTTGGAGAACGCGTTGTAATTGAGAAGTGGTCACGTGTCCTGGACCTGAAAGAATTTGGACGGCTTTGTTTACGCGCCAAGCATTACGAATAAAAGTTTCAAAACGTGCCCGTGTTTCTTCTTCCGAGGCATTTAATTGTTTAGAAGCGACTTCGATAAATTTAACGAGTCCTTCGGTGGATTCTTTGCCGTCCGCGGGCGAGGTAATCGCTGTGGCGATTTTGCGAACTTCGTTATCGGAAGGTTGAGGAATGCCCAGAGTATCGGCGACGTGGATTTCGGCCACGTATTGAGTGATGCTTTGACCTTCGACGCGTTGTCCACTGATGGTGGTGAATACAATCAAGTCGCGATAGCTGTTTTGAACCTTCGGGCTATTGAGGTCGACCCCGAGATAAATACGGGAGTTGGTGCCCACTTGACCAATTGAATTGCCCCCTGTCATGAAAACAAGTGATGCAACGCCACTTAAGATAAGTACGGCTTGAATTAATTTGTGATGCCTGTCGGTGATTGGTCGGAGCCAAGAAATCATGGTTTCACCTTGGTTGCCGATTTGGCGCCTGTCAATCAGTCGAGAAGACCTTGGCTTACGCTTGCACGGACTTGGGTTTTACTTACGGTTTTTGAGTGCCTAAGCCCATACATTGCATCGTAGCCGTTGCTCAAAATGGGGTTATTGGACGGGAAGGGCGTTTGCCTTGGCATATACCCGAGGACTTGGAATGGTTTACCGATCAGACGGTCGGTGGGGTCATGATTGAAGGTCCAGCCTGTTATCTGGAACTGGGTAAGGCCTTGAGTGGTCGCGGAACCGTCGTCGTTTCGCGTGATGAGAAAAAAGTTTTTCCCGGAGCATCGCGGGCGAGTAATTTAGAATCAGCGATTGTTGAAGCGGAAAAATTACCGTGGTCGGGTCCCACTTGGATTACCGGTGGTGAACGAATTTACGCCGAAGGTTTAGCGCATTGCTCCAAACTTTACATCACGCGCATTCATCAAGATTTTTTAGGCGATCGGTATTTTCCGAAAGATTGGCAAAAAACTTTTTCACGTTTGGTGTGGTCGAAGGAAAGTCGCCAAGCCGATTTAAGTTATACGTTTGAAATCTGGGAACGCTGAATACGGTCAATTACCCTGTGAATTAAGGGTTAATTTAGATTAGTTTGACTCATGCGAAAGCGGTTCATTATCTCTTGGGTAACGCTCTCGTATTTCAATGGATAGAATGCTGGCCTCCGAAGCCGGCGATTTGGGTTCGACTCCCAACGGGGGCACCACTTTAAGGTTTATTTTTCTAACTCGTGGCTCGCGGCTTTGCCGATCCAACTGAGAACACCTATCCCGATTAACGCATAGGCACACGCCGAGGTTAACAGCGTCGGGCGCATGCCCCAGATATCGGCTAAAGTCGATGTCACCATACCCGCGAAGGGTAGGAGTCCGAAGAAACTTAAGCTAGCAACGGCGGAAACACGTCCACGAATTTCTTCGGGGGCACGTTCCTGAATGACGACATTACTAATTCCGATCAGTGTAGAAACGCCCAGTGCTAAACACACGAGCGACCCGGCTGCCCACCAGAAAATATCAGCTCGGCTTAAACTGAGGAGCGCAGTGCAGATTAAAGTAACGGCCAGAATGATTAAGTTGGGACGCCATTTATGTTTAACAAAGGGCACGGTAATCGAACCTGTGAGTGAACCGATTCCAGAACTTAACATCAACCACCCGAGTTGTTGGGGTTCAAGGTGTAAAGTATACTTGGCGTAAAGTGGCAGCAAAATAACCATCACAGGAAAAACGAACACCGTGTTTGTCGACATGAGTAAAATCATCGCGAAGCTGGGTCGGTCATTGAACACGTGACGAAAGCCTTCTCCTATTCCGTGTTTTCGTTTTTCTTCCTGAGCCTCTGTGCCTTTCGGACGTTTAGGCAGAGTTAGTAATGCAATCATTAACGCGAGGAAGGAAATGGCATTAATGTAATAAGCAAAGGAGGCGCCGTAGTGACCCACAATAAAACCAGCGATGGCTGGTCCGATTAAGCGTGTGCCGTGAAAGACCGCCCGATCAAAAGCAATCGCTTTGGCAACGTTGGCTCGACCGACTAATTCGGGTACGAGCGCGGAAGCTGCAGGCATTTCAAAGGCGCCAGATATTCCCAATAAAAATGAAGCGAGAATAATATGCCAAATTTGAATATCACCTTGAGCCACTAAATAACCTAAAAGCAGCGAGAAGAAAATCTGAACTACTTGGCAAATTTGCAGGATAAGGCGCTTGTCATATTTATCCGCGTAGAGTCCACCAATCATCGAAAGCGCCAGCACGGGAAGTCCGCCTGCCAAATTTACCCAGCCAACCATGACCGCGCTCGTTGTGAGACCAACCACGACCCAACTATGTGCCATGGCCTGCATCCACGTGCCCGTCATAGAAATAGCTTCACCTATAATGTAGCGTGTAAACGCAGCATTGGGGAACGGGATAGACTCTTTCGAATCCTCCGTTGTCGGTGCTGGGTCTACTTCTTGCATTTTCTGCAAGTAACCCGATGTCAGACTTTGGACAATCTAAACCGTGTTTATTTTCCTGCTGGATCGCTGGCAGCCCAAGCTTTATCTACCGCCGGGCGGACTAATTTAACGATTTCAGCATAACCTTTGGGGTTTGCATGCATCGCGCTATCGCCTTCTTCGCGGTAAAGGTCCGCAATCGCTTCACCTTTGGCGTTATTCATCACTTTATTATGATCCACGTAGTAGAGATTTTTTCCAGCGGCACAGTATTTTTGAAGAAGATCATTAAACTTATCAAATTCTGGCCAGTGTGTTTTACGTTTGGGTGATTTGAGTCCGGCCATAATTACAATTCCGGTCTTTGGATTCTCTTTACGCATGCGTTCAACATACTGACGAATATTTTCGACTACAGCTTCAGCACTACTACCTCCGCCTAAATCATTAGTGCCTGCAAAATAGATCACCACTCGTGGATGGTAGGGTAGTGCAATTTGATCCATTGTTGAGAGTACTTCGGTACTCTTTGATCCGCCAAATCCACGATTGATTACTGGATACGGTTTAAAGTCTTCAGGCGCACTCACCCAATAGCGAGCTGAGCTTGAACCCGAAATGAGTAAGGCATTTTGGGGCGGAGGCGTCGCTTTGTCTTGCTCAACAAATTTTGCAATATCAGCCGCGTAACGATCTTTGCCGCTGACCTTAGTAGCGGTTTCTTGCGCACCAACCCAAGGCGCAATGAAAATGAGTAAGTAGGTAAATAATTTCATGGAAAGGCGTAAGTTGAGGCTGGAATATAAATCTTATGTTTTTATAAGACAATCACGTATGCCAATAGTTCCCGGATTAAGAAGCCCCTATGAGACGACAAATGGATTCGTCTACTTTCCTCGTATGCTCGATAAGATAAAACTGCATGCCGACGGAAAACTGCATGCCGACTTCATCAATAATCTCGGCAAAGCTTTTGATGATCGTTGCTGCCAATACTTAGGCGTGCCTTACGACGAACTAAAAAACTGGGTACTTGCTAACTCGCAGGCCTCGAATGAAGACGCTTTTACTTGGTCGCAATCTCGTGGGCGCAAATTGTCGTCCAATGATATCGATATTTGGAATTCGTTTATGACCAAACGTGGTTGGCGTGATGAAGCGAATGAAACTCTGCTCCGTCGACTCAAGGAAAATGGACTCAGTGCCGACGCTGGAGTGGATACGATGTTTGACTATATTGAAGTCGACGAAGGTCGTGCTCCGCGTCGGAAAGCACTGTAAACTTTATCTTAGGCGAAGTGTCCGAAGCCTAGGCTGGTAATTGCCAAACCATCAGCGCGAGATTTAATTAATCCAGTCCCCTCAGTGATAACTCCAATACTCTTTAGCGGAGTCTTGGAAAATTGTTTGGTAAAGTTCGCTTCGAGTAAATCGGCCTGTTGAGCGTCGACCGTAAATAATAATTCGTAATCTTCGCCGTCTTGTAGGACGTGTTCGACTACCGGTTTCCCGTCCGCTTTTGAGAGTTGATGAGCTGCATCCGAAATCGGAAGTGAAGTTAAATCGATAACGGCATCCTGCATAGTATTGATGAGTCCGTGAAGGTCTTTGGCCATACCATCGGATAAATCTGTGCAGGCGGTTACTATGCTTTGCGCGTTTAGCCACTCACCTTCGGCGAGACGTGGTTCAAAATTTAAATGATGGCCGTAGATAGATCCACCCAGTTTTCCGGTCACAAAAATAACATCTCCGCACTTCGCTGTCTTTCTTGTGAGAATTCTATGAGCGTATCCTTGCACGGCTAAGGTCGCCGCAAAGGTGCCCGCTTGTACGCGACAAATATCACCACCGACACAATGGAGACCGAACTGATGAGCCGCTTTGCCGACTCCGTGGGCAAAGTCTTCAAGCCACTCGGAATCCACATCGGGTCCCAATAATAATGAAAGCAAAGCATCGCTCGGAATGGCACCTGCTGCCGCTAAATCACTGAGATTTCGATTTACCAATTTTGCACCCGCTAATGCACCGGCGGTTGATGAATCAAAATGTCTTCCGAGGATCACGGAATCGACGGTGCTCACGCGAAACTTTCTCGCTACCGTTTCTTCAAAGATAGCGCAATCTCCGCCGGGGCCAGCCGGGAAGGGCGGACAGGCCTGACCGAGGTTGGCCGTGACCCGACGAATAATTTCTTCTTCGGTGAGTTGTCCGACACTACGGGTTGGCTGACTGGTGATGGCGCCCATACGAAAATTATAACTGGCTGGAAGCATTTGGCGCTAAATAAAGCCAAATGAAAGTATGCAAATTAAAGAGGGCGTGTAAAGCGATGCAGGTGAAGAGACCGAAGCGATCGCGAATAATACAAAGTACCGAGCCAAAGGCCATCAATGGGAATACCGCAGCAAGATTTCCGTGCACTACGCCAAAAAATACTCCCGTAATGATAATCGCATAACCGCGAGGTAACCATCGTTTTAATGAAGGATAAATCATCCCGCGGAAAACCAATTCTTCAACGATGGGTGCGCCGATGACGCAGCTCATCCCCAGAAAAACAATCGGACTGATTGGCCCGCTCCAATCGTATTTAGCAATAAAATCTACGAGAGGTTGAATGTCCTCTGGCAGGGCCTGACCAGATTGTTCACTGAAATAGTAAAATAATTTCCAAATTAAACCTGCAAGAATAGCGATGGCACAGAGACTGAAAAATTTCTGCCAAAGTGTACTTAAATTAAGACTCTTCCATGCTAACTTAACATCCTCGGAGAAGTTTTGAACAGGAAGTTGGGGGGCTTCTTTGTAACTAGCTGAAGGTGCAAAGCGCAGTGAACCAGGGCAAAGATAGGCAAAAGCAACTAAGGTTGTAGCACCTAAAACTTGTCCGATGAGTTGAGCTAAATAAATCGCGGTGTCGCCTTGCGTAAAAATAATTTTTAGAGCGGGAATCAATGTACCTGGAATGATGGAAACATAGACGAAGAAACTGATTAAACCAAAGAGGCCATAGACTGCCTGCGATGAGCTCTGGAGTTCACTGGGTTGCTCTTCTCCGTAATGGATGGTACCTTTGCGAAACATCGCGAGACCCACGAGGAAAACAATCCCGATCCAAGCAAAGTAGGCGTAATCTAATTTACCTAAAACAACATCCTCGCCCAACTCTGCTGAAGCCAAAAAAATCATGGTTAGACGGGTTTACTATCCAAGATCACTGCTTTTCCGCCAACGAAGGTTGAATGGATGCGACTCGTGAAAGTTTTTCCGATGAGCGGATTGTTGCCCGATTTTGATAACTGATTTTCGGTATTAAACGTCCACGAAGTTTTAGGATTAATTAAAACGAAGTCAGCCGCTGCACCGACGCTTAAAGTTCCCGCTTCAATGCCGAGCACTTTAGCTGGGCCCGTGGTGAGTCGGGTAATCAATAATTTAACATCTAAATGGCCGGTTGCGACGAGGGCATCATAAGCCGCCGAAAAGGCTGTTTCTAAGGTGGCAGCACCGAAAGGGGCTAAATCAAATTCGCAATCTTTCTCGGTGCTCGTGCAAGGACAGTGATCGGAACAAATCGCATCAATCGTGCCGTCAATTAAGGCGGCGATTAGGGCTGCACGGTCAGATTCCTCGCGCAGGGGAGGATTTACTTTCAGACGCGTATCATACTGCGCCAAGGCTGCATCCGTGAGTAAAAGGTGTAGCACGGAGACTTCCGCAGTCACGGGAAGTTTATTGGCTTTGGCTCGACGAATAATTTCAGCGGAACCCGCCGATGAAATGTGTTGAAGGTGAATACGTGCTTTAGTGAGGCTTGCGAGAACGCAGTCGCTTGAGACTACAATTTCTTCAGCGGCACGAGGCCAGCCACGTAAACCCAGACGAAGTGACCAAGTGCCTTCATGCATTTGCGCTCCTTCGGTCATGCTACTGTCCTGACAGTGATCGAGAACGACTAAGTTAAAAGTATTAGCGTACTCTAAGGCACGGCGCATGATTTCATTATTCTGCACGCCTGATGTTGTATCGGTCGCCGCAATTATTCCCGCTTTTTTGAGTGAGCCCATCGGAGCCAAGGCTTTGCCTTCTTGCTGTTTAGTTAGTGCACTCGCGGGTAGAACATTCACGACCGCATGCGCGTCACACAGTTCACGAATTAATTGAATCGTACCTACATTATCCGAAGTGGGAATCGTATCAGGCATCGTCACGACGGTCGTGAAGCCACCCGATGCGGCCGAAAGTGTACCTGTGCGGAAGGTTTCACGAGCGCTGCGACCTGGTTCACCGAGTCGACAATTCAGATCAATGAATCCAGGGGTAAGAATCAGCCCATTGGCTTCAATTACTAGAGCGGTTTTAATTTCTTCGGCCGAAAGTTGCGCTACAAATTTTCCGTCTTTAACAAAAACATCAGCGATTTCATCGCGACCATTGGCGGGGTCGATGACGCGGGCACCGCGAACGAGAACGGTATTTTTATGATTCATCGTTTGAGGGCGGAGGTGCAGAGGTAAAGAACAGCCATACGCACGGCCACGCCGTTGCGAACCTGTTCGAGTATGACGGAGCGAGGTCCATCGGCTACTTCGCTGTCGACTTCGACGCCGCGATTGATGGGGCCAGGGTGCATGACGACTGCATTCGGCTTCATCCACGCAGCGCGTTCAGTATTTAAACCGAATTGCGAAGTGTATTCAGCGAGCGAAGGGAAGTGGGTCGTCGTTTGACGTTCGTGTTGAATACGTAAGAGCATGACTGCATCAGCGTCGGAAAGTGCGGTTTTTAAATCGTGGACAATGCGAACCTGAGGGAAGGCTTGAGCTAAGGATAACGGTACTAAAGTCGCTGGACCCGCGAGCGTGACTTGTGCACCTAATTTAGTGAGACAGTGGATATTGGATCGGGCAACGCGACTGAAGAGAATGTCGCCTAAAATAGTCACTTTGAGTCCTTCGACCTTTCCAAATTTTTGTTTGAGCGTGAAAGCGTCGAGTAAAGCTTGTGTCGGATGCTCGTGGGCACCGTCACCCGCGTTGATTACGGAAATGTCGAGAACTTCACCCAGGTAACGAGGTGCACCGGCTGAGGAGTGACGAATGACAATGGCATCCACACCCATGGCACGAATGTTCATCGCCGTGTCGCGCAGTGTTTCACCTTTAACGAGAGATGATGCCGTGGTGTTAATTGATACAACTTCGGCGCCGAGCTTTTTTGCTGAGATTTCAAAGGCAGTGCAAGTACGTGTGCTTGGTTCCAAGAAAAGATTTACCACTGTGCGACCATGCATGAGGTCGAGTCCCTTGCCTGGAGCTAGAGCGGGGAGAAATTTTTCCGCCTGATCAAAAAGAAATTCTATCTCGGCCCGGGAAAGTGTCTCGATGCCGGTTAAGTCTTTTTTGGTCCAGGTAGTTTGTTGAGCCATACGTTTTGTTCCGGTGGCTCTAACAATGGGCTAGAACCATTGGAAAAGTGAGAGAGGTGAGGGGGGTGGCAAGAAAGAATCGTTGAATGCCCGAATTTTCGTTTAAACCTGCATAAATTGGGCATCGGGCTTGTCTTTGGATGTATTCTATTAATTTAGAAGTCATGAAAATAAGCTGGAGCACGCGTATCATTATTTGGGTCGTTTGTGTGGCTGTGGGTTTAACTGCTGGTTATATTAATCGTAAGCCGAGTGCAAAAGCTGAAGGACTTCAGCGTGTCACCGTACAGCTCGATTGGTTTCCTGAGCCTGAGCATGGTGGACTTTACCAAGCTGTCGCTAAAGGATGGTTTAAAGATGAAGGCTTAGATGTCGTGCTCATTCCTGGTGGAGGTAATGTGAAGGTGACGCAGATTGTGGCCACGGGTCGTGCTGACATCGGTCAATCTGCAACCACACAAGTTATTCAGGCACGTGCTGCCGGTTTACCGATTTGTAATGTGGCTGCTGTTTTTCAACGTATGCCACTCTGTTTGATGGTGCATGAAACTTCGTCAGTTAAAACGTATCGTGATTTAGTCGGTCGAGTGATTATTGCCCGACCCGAAGCCGCGTGGATTCCTTTTCTAAAAAATAAATTAGGCGCTGATTTTTCGATTCGTCCGCAAACCTATGGACAAGGAGATTTCCTCCGTGACCCCGAGGCTATCCAGGAAGGTTTCTTTACTGCTGAGCCCTATTTTCTCCAGCAGGCAGGGGCGAAAGTGAGATACCTACGGCTATCCGATTTCGGTTATTCGGCAGCTGCGACTTTATTCACGACGGATGAGTGGTTGAAGAAGAATCCGGAAGTGATGGCGAAGTTCTTGAAAGTCTTTGCTCGCGGTTGGGAAAATTATATTACACAGGATCCGACTCCTGCTCACGTCTTGATGAAAAAAGATAATCCCAAACTGGATGATGGATTTCTTACTTGGTGTCGTCAGCAGATGATTGATTCAAAAATTGCCGCCAATGAATCGAAGCAAGAAATTTATGGCGTACTTTCTCGTCAACAAGTGGAGAGCGAAGTTAACAGCTTGGTGGAAACCAAAGTCATTCCTGCCAACTCAGTCAAAGTTGACGAAGTGGCACAGGGTCCGTGGGTTCGTTAAGAATTACGAACCGAGTAACTCACGAACCTTTTGTCCAATCGCTGCGGCCGCTTGCGAGCGATTGTCTTTATGGGCGGCGACGACATTGACGAGGGCGCTTCCCACAACGACACCATCGGCTATTTCACCGATTGCTTTAACGTGTGCAGCGGTGGAAATTCCGAAGCCAACGCAAATCGGTAGGTCCGTATGTTTTTTGATTTCTTTAACCGCGCTCTGTAAGTTTTGAGCGAGTTCTGAACGTTCGCCCGTGACACCTTCGCGTGACACATAGTAAATAAATCCTGAAGCATGTTTTGC
>CAIOLH010000138.1 GCA_903859115.1 uncultured Opitutia bacterium
ACCGCTTGGTCAATCAGCGCCATCAAATAAACCATCGCGGTTTGTTGATCTTTAACACTACCTCGAAAATCTCGGCCCGGACCCATCGCGGCACAAACCGCTCCAATCTGGATTCCCGCCTTCTCCGCGGCCGTCTTTACGAACGCAGGATTGATATGGTCAGGACTCTCCACCGCGATTTCGACAGTATCAAACCCCCATTTTTTAAAACGTTTAAAGAGTTTCACTTCTTTATCGGTAAAAGGAGAAGTATATAAGAATGTATTAATGCCGAATCGCATGGGGTAAGAGAGAACGACTCTATTTACCCGTACGGTTGGGTCAAGTTTGGGAATATTTTAAAAGTGTCGCTTCGCTTTTATGTTCGAGCTAATTTATATGAAGTTATGGACAACCTTACGCACGCAGCACTCGGACTTTCTGCTGGCGTTGTGGTTGCCCGCAAGGGCGGGTCTTTACCAGCGGCCGCAGTCGCTGCCTTTCTGGCCGCTGAAATTCCTGATATCGATGTATTCATCCGCAGTGCCGATGATCCCCTGTCTTCTTTTCGCTGGCACCGACACTTCACCCATAGTTTTTCCTTCATGCCCATCTGGGCTATAGTGTGTGCAGGTTTTACTGCCTGGTTGTTTAAATGGATCAACAAACCTGGGATTAATTGGAAAGAATTAATTATACCATCATTTGTCGGAGCACTTACTCACCTACTCTGCGATGGCTGTACCAGTTATGGCACCATGCTCTTATGGCCATTTAACGAAATACGTTATGCGTGGGACTGCTTACCCATCGTTGATCTTTTTGCGACACTACCTTTGTTGATTTTGACGATTGTCGCGCTAAGAAAATCTTCCAAAAAAATCGCTGCATTTGGTTTAATTTGGTTTTGTAGTTATGCTGGACTGGGAATCTATCAACACG
Organism: uncultured Opitutia bacterium; assembly: GCA_903859115.1. Next base: position 922 of record CAIOLH010000138.1, read on the forward strand.
CTCGAGCGGAGAAATCCCTGCGGGGCTGGCTTAATGAACAAAAAATTTCGCCTGAACGCCTCGCCGTAAAACCGACGATTTCAAATCTTATTCTTTGGCGAGGTGTTTGGCTTCATGAAGGTGAATGGCAAGTAGCCGCGGTAAGAGTTGTGCCATTTACCGATACGCTCATTGCGCCAGGAGAAAAACGTTTAGCTTGGACCCTCAATAGTGCAGGTAATCCACCACCCGGCTCCGAGAGTGAAAAAATGATTAAAGATTTCACGCGCTTCACTCAGGGCTGGAATGCCTACAGCATTAAAGAATCTGGAATATTAATCGGTGATATTCGTTTCGCGACGCTTCCCGATAGTGCACGATCTCTTTGGTCAGTCTATTATGGCAAAAAAGACAAGTCCTACCCTGGCCCACAAGTCGCTGATGTAATTATGGACCGTCAAGTTAAGGAAGCCGATTGGACTCACCTGAAAGATCTTCTTTTAGGTGAAGATAAAAATTACCAAAAATTTAATTAACGTAACTCGAAGCGATATGTAGCCGTAGCCTCAGCGCTGATCGGCTGATGATCGCGTTCAGCCGGATTAAACTGCGATGACCGCGCCGCTAACTCAGCTGCTTGATCTAAAACCGATGAGCCCGAACTTTCTAAAATCTGGGTCGATTCCACTTTTCCTTGAGCTGAAATAAAAACTTTTACCACCACTTTACCTTGGCGACTCTCACTCAATGCATCCGCTGGATATTGAGGGTTCTCACGCACTAAAAAAACGGGGGGAGTGTAGATGGTTGATGGATGGCTCACTGCTGGCACCGCAGCTGAGTCTACCGGCAAACTAATTTTATTTTCCACTGAAGCCGAGTTCGCCGAAGATAAATTTTCGGAAGACTTTGGGGTAGAATTCGAATTTGTTGAAACAGGCTCAGCGTTGATTTCGTTCACTAAAGAAACCGTCACGAAATTTTCTGCATTGAGTCGGCGACTCCCAAATAAGCCCTGATCACTCACCACCAAGCCGGCCATGAGCGCTAGATGTGTCACCCCTACAATAATCCAAATGAAGCGGTGGCGCGTCGACATGCTCTAGGGTTAAAGCGATGAACGGCGTAAGTCAGCCCAGAACCTTGTCATTTTTAATCGGGAATGATGTACCAGAGTAATCTCCAGCGACCAAATGGGTGTCCATCCGTCGGCAAAGTTAATCTTTCGAGGGCCATCAATCCAGCCTTGCGAAAACGCACCCCCTCTTCACCCGCCCGTAATCCCAATAGTAAACCCACCAAACCCGTGAGGTGTGGATTATGACCCACCAAAAATCGTGGCTTCGTTGTTTTGGCCAACAGCAAGGCGGTGCGACGGTAGTTATCGTCGGGCAAAATTCCCGATAGTTTCTTAAGGGTGAGGCCTTTCCTGTATTTTTTGAGCCATTGTGCGGTCTGAGTCGCACGCAGGTACGGACTATGTTCCACCAACAACACTTCTTCCAAAATTCTCTCTAGGTATTTCGATGAGAGTCCCTTCATTTGCTTATTTCCTTTAGACGACAGTGGACGAGCCGAATCAATCTCACCGGGCTCGGCATGTGCATGTCTTAATAAAAATATTTTCATTAACAATTTATCAAGAATTGGTCTTGCCGAAAACTCCAGAGTCGCAAGCAATAAAACCGTGCACCGAGTCCTCCTCACGAGCCTCCTATTTTTTATTTTGAATAGTGGTCGGGCGGCGGAAGATAAATACTCGGAACTGGGAGCCACTTACAATGGCACCATTTGCGTGGACGCTGACACGGGGATAGTTTTGTCCGAATCCACGGCCGACAGTCTGGGCCATCCCGCCAGTGTGACCAAGCTCATGACGTTTCTTCTCATCTTAGAAGACGCCCGTGATCAGCAATTAAACCTCAACTCACTCGTTAAGATAAGTAAAGAAGCTACTCAAATCGGTGGATCGCAAGTTTGGTTAGCCGTCGGCGAAGAGTTCACCGTCAAAGATTTATTATACGCGTTGATGCTTCAATCGGCCAACGATTCGGCGGTGGCACTCGCACTCACTCGAGCACCGACCGTCAAAGAATTTGTCGAGCGAATGAACACGCGTGCTAAGGAACTAGGGATGACGAATACTCACTTCGTTTCTCCTCACGGTCTTACTTATGGAGCCGGACCCCATGATACCACTACCGCTCGCGACTTGGCTAAACTCTGCGTACAGTTAACCACCCTTAAAGACGCCTTTACGTTTACCTACTGCAAAGAATTTAATTTTCGCCCAGGACTGAAAAGCGTTCGGCTTAACAATCACAATCACCTTCTTAACTCCTACCCAGGATGCGATGGATTTAAAACCGGATGGACCGTTGCAGCTAACGCCTCGATTGTCACCACCGCCCGCAATAATAACCATCGAGTCATCGCGGTGGTACTCGGTTGCGATAGCCCTAGTGGCGCCAAAATAGCCCAACGCGTCCGTGATCAAATTGCCGGAAAACTCATGACCAAGGGATTTGAAAAACTAGCGGTTTATGATGCTGAAAAAGCGAAACTTCTCACCCTAACTCATCGCGATACTCCAAAGGGTAAAGGGGCGACCCCATCAGCCCCAAAGAAGTCCGATTCAGAGGAAAAAACCGAGGAAAAAGGCTGGTTAGAGGCTTTATTTACGTTCTAACCCTAGATTTACCTGGGTTAAATAATATAGTGAACAAATGTTCATTTTTGCTTGCCATCGCCTAAAATAGTCTCACCGTAGCTCAATCTAATTAACCCTATGTCTACTACTAAGACCGACTCCACCGCCAAAGAAAAAGCGGCCGTTCAATCCTCCGAGCGCAAGACTCTCGATCTCGCCCTCTCAGCAATCAACAAACAGTACGGCGACGGCACCCTGATGCGCATGGGTGACGCAACCAAGATGCAGGTGTCAACCGTGTCGACTGGCTCCGTGGCCATCGACCTCGCCCTAGGCGTAGGCGGACTGCCTCGCGGTCGTATTGTCGAAATCTTCGGACCAGAGTCATCGGGTAAAACCACTCTCTGTCTTTCCATCATCGCCGAAATCCAACGCCAAGGTGGTAACGCTGTTTTCGTAGACGTCGAACACGCTCTCGATCCACGCTATTCAAAAGTAGTCGGCGTAGATTTAGATAATCTTTTAGTGTCCCAACCTGAGTCTGGTGAAGACGCTCTTAATATTGCCGAAACCTTAATTCGTTCGGGCGCAGTGGATGTTATCGTCATCGACTCCGTAGCTGCTCTGGTATCAAAGCAAGAATTAGACGGCCAAATGGGCGATTCAACCGTGGGCGTTCAAGCTCGTATGATGAGTCAAGCGATGCGCCGCCTCACCGCCGCCATCAGCCGTACTAATTGCGTTGTTATTTTCACTAACCAAATTCGTGAAAAAATCGGCGTGATGTTCGGTAGCCCAGAAACCACTCCTGGTGGTCGCGCACTCAAGTTCTTCTCTTCCGTTCGAATCGACATTCGTCGTATCGGACAAATCAAAGAACCTACCGGTAAAGTCATCGGCAACCGCACTAAAGTTAAAGTCGTTAAAAACAAAGTCGCTCCTCCATTCACTGAATGCGAATTCGACATCATGTATAACGAAGGCATCTCTCGCACGGGTTCTGTTTTAGATCTCGGTATCGAACACAAGATTCTAGAAAAGAAAGGTGCATGGATCGCTTACAATGGTCAGCTCATCGGCCAAGGCCGTGAAGCCGCCAAAGACCACCTCGCGAAAAATCCCAAAGTTCTCGATGAGTTACAAAAAATTATTCTCGAGAAAGTTCAAGTCGTTGGCGGTATGACCTTAGGTGCCAGCGAAAGCACCCCAGAGTAATTTATCGTTGTTGGCTGCCATAGCCCGGGCCGTACGCAAGTACGGCCCGTTTCATTTAACAAGGGAGTCGGCTTGCATTTTAGAAAATTCTGTGGACGTTATACGTCCCCTGCAGTGTTCGACACCCGCGGCAGCCTCCGTACCCTACGAACATAATATACGGGAGGTGTAACCCGACCGGCCTCGTCCGAGCCGTGGCAATGTACCGCCCACCTAAATCCAGGATCAACTGGAGCTCCAATCGGAATCGGCACAGGCGGGGGATCCTTTTAAATCAGTCCGGCTTCACCAAAACTAAACCAACCCTTCCCCAAAGGGTCTGATTCCGGGCGACCAATAATCACGTGATCAAGGAGTTCGACCCCAATCACCCTTCCTGCCTCCACCAGCTGTCGCGTCACTGCTCGATCGGCCGAACTAGGCGATGGATCACCGCTCGGATGATTATGCGCCACAATCGCAGCGGGCGCGCCGTAGCGAAGAGCCTGACGAAACACTTCGCGCGGATGGAGCAGCGAACTGGTCGCGGTGCCCGAACTGACTTCTTGAATCGTGATTAGTCGGTTGCGGCGATTCAAACAAAGCACCCAACATTTTTCAACGGAGAGACTGGATGATAATGGCTCAAGCCTCGTCCAAACTTTTATGGGCGTATCTAATTTATCGCCAGGATCGTGATCACGCTCACGTATGCGCCGCGCCAACTCCATCGCTGCAGCCAACTCAGCCGCCTTCGCTGGACCGAGTCCATGCACACGCTCGAAGTCAGCCGTTTCCCATCGAGCCATCTCCGCCAAACTTCCGGCCTGCTCAATCAAAGCATGCGAAACTTGTTGAGCGGAAAAGCCACGCGAGCCAGCACCAATCAATAATTCAAAGAGTTCGGCGTCCATCAGTGCGCGTGGGCCGAGTCGAGTTAGTCGCTCACGCGGACGGTCTTCAGAAATCATCTCACGACCAAAGAACTTTGGTCGATTAAATCAATTACACGAAAACCCTAGTGATTACTTCTTAGCGTGGTAGCGTGCTAAAACCTTACCGTAAGTCGGTGTAATACTTTCCAGCGAATCGATATTCATACCGAGATCTTTAATTAAACCATCACGCAAACCGTAAATCCATCCATGCACTTGAACTTTTTGTCCACGTGCCCAGGCATCTTGAACGATACTGGTCTGACAAATATTTAAAGTCTGCTCAATTACGTTAAGCTCACAGAGTGTGTCTAACTTGGCTGGACCTAAAACGCTTTCAACCGCCAGAGCGTGTTTGTGATGTACGTCACGAATGTGACGCAACCAATTATCGATGAGTCCTAATTTACGTCTCTCGAGCGCAGCTTGCACGCCACCGCATCCGTAGTGACCACACACAATAATGTGCTCAACTTTAAGAGCTTCGACCGCGTATTGCACCACCGAGAGACAATTTAAGTCAGAATGCACAACGACATTGGCGACGTTACGGTGCACGAATAATTCACCTGGCAGTAGGCCTACAATTTCATTCGCAGGAACACGACTATCAGAACAACCAATCCAAAGGTATCTTGGACTTTGCTGCTTAGAAAGAATTTCGAAAAACTCAGGCTGCTTGCGTCGAATTTCTTCTGACCAGTTTTTGTTTTGGATGAACAAATTTTTGATTTCAGCCATATCTATGAATTGGTCTCGAGGGGGTCGGGTGGCAAATAAATTTCCTCCACCGCCGAATGGCCCCCATAGAAGCCCTAATAGGTCATTTAAACACGCCCCGCGTGTTATTTTTTGTTTTTGTCCAGACAAAGCCTGAAACCTCCACTACTCTTAGGTGTTCTATTATTATGAACTTATTCGTCCTAACCTTTTTTATCGCTGCTGCGGCAACCGACCCAGCTGCGCCCGCTGCGACGCCGACCAAAAAGAATTCGAAAAGTACCGCCACCATCGTAGCCGATCCGAATGCGCCCCAAGATGCGTCGGTCGCTCTTCCCAAATCTAAAAAAACAAAACCCGCCGAGGAAGCACCCGTCGCAGCCAATAATGCCGATCCCACTTCCCTTGTAGGAAACTCAATCGATGCTGCTACGCAGATCGCCAACGAGGCCGCTAAAGCCGCGCTCGATGAAGTTGCTAAATTATCAGCCATTGGAACCGACTCGGATAAATCCACTCCCGCTGGATCCGTGATCAACGCTCAAACCGTCGGTGCGGTGGCTGACGGAGCTGCAACTGTAGCCAAAGAAATTAAAAAGCCTAAAGCTAAGAAGCCCGCTGAAGATACAGGCACGACCGACGAACCAGCACCCAAGCCGGCCAAAAAGCCTAAGGCCAGTAATACCGACGGCACAGTGCCCACTGACAGTCCTACCAAGAAAAACTAAGCAGTTACTTGCCCAGGATTTCGCGAGGACTGGAACCGTTCTCAGGTCCCACGTAGCCACGGTCATGCAAGATGTCCATGATGCGTGCAGCTCGGTTGTAGCCGAGTTTGAGGCGACGCTGTAACATGGAAACGGAAGCACGCTGGGTTTCTTTAATGATCGACCAGGCTTGAGCGACCATCGGGTCATCTCCTTCTTCACCATCCCCTTCGCCGCCTTCAAAGTCTTCACTAGAGCCTTTTTCAATGGCCTCAACGACCTCTTGAGCAAACTCTGGTGAGCCGTTCTTATCATTAATATA
>CAIOLH010000139.1 GCA_903859115.1 uncultured Opitutia bacterium
AAAGTTTATCACAAACTCGGTTCTCACCTAGCGACGATTGATGGAATCAAAGGCGTTCGCTTCGCGGTCTGGGCTCCCTCCGCTCGCCGCGTTTCCTTAGTAGGTAATCATAATTTCTGGAATGGTCGTGCCCATCCGATGCGACTTTTGGGTGCTTCAGGAATTTGGGAAATTTTTATTCCTGGTCTCACCGCAGGGGCGTGTTATAAATATGAGATCCTCGGTCCCGCTGACGAAACTCCCTTTTTAAAAACCGATCCCTACGCCCTAAGTTTTGAATCTCCCCCGCACCACGCGGCCGTGGTTTGTGATTTATCGACGTTTGAATGGAAGGACTCGGAGTGGATGAAAAAAAGAAGCCAACAGCCTTCTCGCCAACAGCCTATATCCATTTACGAAGTTCACTTGGGTTCATGGCGTCGCGTGCCCGAAGATAATAATCGCCCTTTAAATTATCGAGAATTGGGTCAACAGCTGGCCGAATACTGTAATCGACTTGGCTTTACGCATGTAGAATTAATGCCGCCCACCGAGCACCCGTTTGACGGCTCGTGGGGGTATCAAGTCACCGGATTCTACGCCCCGACGCATCGTTTTGGCTCACCCTTAGATTTCATGACGCTCGTCGATACCTTACACCGTGCCAATATCGGTGTGATTATGGACTGGGTTCCAGCGCACTTCCCCAAAGACACTTTCGCTCTCGCGCAATTTGATGGTACTCACTTGTACGAACACGCTGATCCGCGCCTTGGTGAACATCAAGATTGGGGCACGTTAATTTTTAATTATGGACGCCACGAAGTTCGCGGATTTCTGGTGGGCTCAGCGCTTTCGTGGTTAGAACTCTTTCACATCGACGGCTTACGCGTGGATGCGGTCGCTTCGATGTTGTACTTAGACTATTCGAGAAAAAATGGTGAGTGGCTTCCTAATCAACACGGTGGACGAGAAAATTTAGCAGCGATTGAGTTTTTAAAACAAACCAACGCTTTGGTGCATCTCTATCATCCAGGCGCTATCACCATCGCCGAAGAATCTACTTCATATCCGAAGCTCACTCATGTCATTCCCGAAGACGGTGTGGATTTTGATTATAAATGGAACATGGGCTGGATGCACGATAGCCTGAACTACTTTAAAGAGGATCCGCTTTACCGAAAATATCATCATAACAAACTCACGTTTGGGATGCTCTACCATTGGTCCGAAGCGTTTATTCAATCCTTTTCCCACGACGAAGTGGTGCACGGTAAAGGTTCACTCATGGGTAAAATGGGTGGGGGAGACTTTCATAATAAAGCCGCTAATCTTCGCTGCTTATTAGCCCTACAGTGGGCTTGGCCTGGTAAAAAATCTTTATTTATGGGATGTGAGTTCGGCCAAATCGCCGAATGGAGTCACTCGCGCTCCCTCGATTGGCATCTTTTACAATACCCACTTCACGAAGGCATTCAAAAATTAGTCGCCGACTTAAACGCTCTTTATAAAAAAGATAAGACTATCGCGGAAAGAGATTTTGACGCGCAAGGTTTTAACTGGGTGCATGCCGATGACGGTGATCAGAGCGTCCTTATTTTTGAACGTCATGGTTATGATTGCTCCTGGGTTGTCGTGGGTAATTTCACGCCCGTTGAACGCACTTACCGATTTGGTGTGCCGTGTCTGGGTAAGTGGGAAGAAGCCATTAACACAGATTCTGGATATTACGCCGGTCGAGGTAATGGTAATCTGGGTGGCGTCAGTGCAGAAAAAATCCCTGCCCATGGCCGCCCACAGTCCATTGAAGTTTGCTTACCTGGACTTTCCGTTGTCATTTTTAGGCAGCAAACAAAGGGTTAAACATGATACCGCGCTCCGAAACATTTCGTAAACTGGTCGAGTCCGACCCCAGCAATCCACTCTTCCGTTTTTCGTTGGGCCAAGCTCTTATTCAGGAAAATAATTTTCCAGCAGCGATAGAACATTTGCAGAAAGCTGCTGAAAGTAAGGCCGA
>CAIOLH010000140.1 GCA_903859115.1 uncultured Opitutia bacterium
CATTCGACCCACACTATTTTCTGGATAACCGAGAAGTTGTAAAGCGACTCGTTGTTGCGCCGGATCTAACAGGCTCAACAAGCTAACCGCATGCTCTGGACACTCTTCTAAAAAGGCCGTTCGGTCATCGTCTGACATCGCATTTAAAATCGACGCCGCATCCTTCTCGCCCAACGCGCGAATTAAATCTTCTTGGTGATTAGGATCAATGTATTCAAAAATCTCAGCCGCAACCGTCTTAGGCAGTAAACGAAAACTCACCGCCATCTCCACAGGATCTAAATGCTCCAACAAATCAGAGGCATCCGCATGCGGTAAATCTACTAATAATTGACGTATCCCCTGGAAGTCGCGCTTCTCAATGAGAAGATGAACGATCTCAATATGCTCTGGAGTTGCCGTCATGCAGATAATGTGCCACTTATGCCGAGACTTGGGCAAACCCTAAAATCGATTTTCACCACTTCGTAACCTTACCATCATGCAACATAATTTTGCACTCCCCCTCTGGTCACTCGTCGACCAACGTAAAGTGGAATTAGGTAAATCAGATATGCGAGGATTAGCCAAAGAACTGGGCCGCTGGCTTAATCATAATTTCGATATCGATCACAAGGGAACCGCCATCGAAGAGCCGACTGACCCCTCCGAATCCGGCGAGCCTATGCTGATTATCGCAGGGGTCGAAGAATCTAAGTGGCCCGCAATGATTGCCCTAGCTCAAAGTAAGAAATCAAAACTTTTCATCGTATTAATCAATGAATCGGGACAATTCACCCTTAAGGAATTGAAATTACCGGAAGTATAAGACGAAAGCGAACCCGGTTGTCTAGTTCTTCGCTTCTCTGACCAACCGCTTCAACAGAACGGTCGCGTCCCCCGCTCCGTAGTCAAAATTAAAGAAAACATCCCCGCCCGAGTCCTTACCGATTTCAATGCCGTTATTATATTCTTTGATATCGAGGACTTTGTTTAATTTGAAATTAAGATTCTTAAATTCGCCGTTAAATATAACGCGTTGATCCGTAAAAATCGCAGTTCCGCTATCGATTTTCGTTAACTGATCCTTTGTCTCGCGCTGCACATCGAAACTGCCTACGCGATATCGCAAACTGCCAAATATTTTAATACTCGAAGAGAATCCGCCGTAGTTTCTTCGAACCACCGTACGCTTAACTTGCAGTAAATTCACGGGCTGCATCCAGTAACAAACCTCATTCCCTAATTCTAAATTACATTCAATTGGAGTTAACTCTCCTTTGAGTAATTTATAATATTTCTGAGCACGATTAAACGCTGTCTGAACGGCGGGATAATTCGCTAAGTGCAAGTCGAGATCTGCAGCGACTTGATTATACTGTTTAACGTTCTCGGGTGAGATAATTAACTCTCCATCCAAGGTCTCGCCGAGGAATTTAATCTCCTGCATTAAGATTTCACCCCAAATAATATTATTAAGAGGATTCATCACACTATCTGGCAGAGGAATACTCTGCGCTAACGCTCTGATTTGTTCTCGCTTCTCAGCAAACTCGCCAGGACGATTTATAATAGTCTGAAAGGCTTTTTTATAATACTCTAGAAAGACTTCTTTCTGAATTTCATAAGCCCTCTCCTGCTTTAAGCCCAAACTATACATGAGATTATTTAAATTAATCTTCTCCTGTGCAGTGAAAAGGTGATCCTCTAAATAAGCCTGCACCATCAGCAGATACCATTGCTCTAATTCCTTACTGCACCGACGGTATAAATTAGATTGGGTCGCTTGATTGATTTGCTCAATGTCTGCGACCGTTAACTGACACTCCTGCTGAGCTGCGGTTAATTTATCCCATAGCATCGCCAACATCGTCTGTTTATTTTCTCGAGATAACAGCTGATCCCATAAATTCGCTGATTTTGCTTCCGGACGTGGAAAAGGTAATTTCCAAACCTTGCGTGTATCAACTAACTCATACACAGGCTTCCAAGCCGTCATTCCCGGCCGCCAGAAAAAATCCGTTTCCATCAACCTACCATTGGTAATGAGACTAGGAATTTCCTGGACGGTAAATTGACCAATCTCCTGCCCGTCACGGGCTATATGTACGCTGTCGTCTGCCATACTAAACTATTAAAATTCCATTAGATTTAATCAAGTTTTGCTTTAGCCTACTCACCCTTCTTGGCTTCGCCCGGCTTCTTTTGAGCCTTACCCGGTGTGACCATCACGGGGTGCATTTTTTTACTCAGCAACTTTAACTCCGTGATTGTCGAAGCAAAGGCAGGGTCACTCGCCAAATTCTTTAATTCCTGAGGATCAATATCGTGGTCATACAACTCCATTCCCTTCTCGCCATTCTGCCACTCGGTAAATCTCCAACGTTCAGTTCTTACGCTATAGCCCTGTACTTTATCCTTACCCTTGGTGACCGTTTGAGTGTAGGCTGCTCGACCCCACTGGGCGTAGGCATTATCGAGTAACGGACGTAAACTCACACCCTCTAAGCCTTCAGGCGCCTTTACTCCCGCTAAGTCCGTCAACGTTGGATATAAATCAACCAACTCAACCGTGCGTTTAGAAATCTTACCATTCGCTGAAGCTCTTGGGTCCACAATAAAAAGTGGAATGCGTGCTGCCTCTTCAAAACAGGTCTGCTTCATCCAAAGACCGTGCTCACCTAAATGATATCCGTGATCACTGATGAATACGATGATGGTATTTTTTGCTAAGCCTAAACGATCTAATGCTTCAACCACTCGACCAATCTGTGAATCCACATACGAGATAGTCGCGTGATAGGCACGTCGACATTCCTGCGCCTGCGTAGGCGTCACACCGCGATACGGCCACTCAACTCCAGTATCATAAGCAGCCGCAGGTACTGTTGATTTCCAATTCGGCGCAATCGGAGGTAATGCTTCTTGCTCTAATGAATAGAGTTCAAACCACTTCTGTGGAGCTACCCAAGGACAGTGTGGCTTGTAAAATCCTACCGCTAAAAAGAAAGGCTTATCCTTGTTCGCCTCCATTAACTTAATAGCTTCCGTCGCAACCTTACCATCCGTGTGTTCCTCGTCTTTTCCTGTTCGATCAGCGAGAAGCGACATCGATGAACCGAGCCCTGTCGTGGGCGGATAAACTAAAATATCACTTTCTAAAGCAGTCTTATCGCGACCGGCTGGATTCACGACTTGATTCCACGACGCGGGATCGTCTGCACCGCTCGTACCAATGTCTCCAGGATTTCCATAGTGATAAATTTTTCCAACGCGGGCTGCAAAATATCCTGCTTTCATGAACGCCTGCGGTAAGGTGACGACATTGGGAAGGCCCTGACGAAAGTGATAAGTTAAATCCATGACCTTCGTAGTATCTGGACGTAGCCCAGTCATAAACGATGCCCGACTCGGGGCACACCAAGGGAACTGACAATACGCCCGATCAAATTGCACACCGCGCGATGCTAATTTGTCGAGATTCGGTGACTTCACAAAAGGATGACCATACGTACCCAAATCATTATTCATATCATCCGATACAATAAATAAGACGTTCATTTTTTTGTCCGACTCCCCTGCCCATCCCAGAGTCGCCATTAAAAATAATACTAACAGATTTCGCATATATTATATCTACCACATTCCATTCATATCCACCAGCCAATGTTCTCCCCTATTCCTGCGATTGTATATTTTTAATTGTAATGGGTAGGGGCGCGACTGCGTCGCGTCCACGCATC
>CAIOLH010000141.1 GCA_903859115.1 uncultured Opitutia bacterium
CGACTACATCGCCCTCGCCAACGAGGAACCCAATATTCGCGCTCAGTTCTACCGCAATAATGATGGTACTGCTAATTCCGACTATGAGACTAAGCCCACGACCGATCGTTATAAGCGAAATACTTCGGCCGATGTGACCAACAATCGTTTGATTAACCTAAATAGAATTTTAGGTCGTCGCTTTAATACGATTTCACTTCGCTGGCTTAACCCTCAAGAAATTTAATAATGAATTTAAAACATTTTTTCACATTCATAGTTTTTGGGATAACTTCCCTCAGTTTTGCCGCAAGCACGGCAAAAGAGGAAAAATCATCCAAGGAAAATACCAAAGGTGATAAAGAAGAAAAAAGTTATACCCTTCGTTTTGCGTGGTGGGAGATGCCATCAGCTCTGCCTGATTTATACATTCAGGATGGTACTAAATATATTGCAATTGCTCCCTACAGCATGGAAATGTCACCTGAAATTGAACTAAATGTTAAAGATAGCTTGAAGTTACTCAAAAAAGTACCCTCAACCGAAAAAGATAATAATGGCCGGCCCAAAGATTCATACGAAATTTATTCTGACATAAATCTATCTCAAACAGATTCACATAATCTAGGTATCATCCTAATTCCTAATAAGAAAAGAAATGTAGTAGGTTCTCGTGTCTTTGATTTTAGCCCAAGAGGATTCCCATTTGGGTCATTAATTACAGTAAACTTCACACAATCAAACATTTCCTGCATAGTCGATGATACTAAATTTAATATTCCTTCAGGGGGATTTAGTCGTTTGCCAAAAAATTTTACTGAACGGTCGGTCGCCTTTATTGGTATAAAAGCGATAAACAGAGATGGAATTGAGAATCAAATTGTGTCCACCAAGGCTGTATTTACACCTTATGTTAGATCCATTTACTTCATCGTTGAAAATCCTCCTAACTCGGTAAACGCTTATGATGTTCGCTGTATGGTTGATGTTAATAAAAAGCCTACAATAGGAAATTCAACGGAAGAAACCAAAGCGGATTCTAAAGCAAAAAAATAAATGGTTTAAAGACTGCTGATTGATTCACTGTCAGCTAACCAAATAACACGTTTGCTCAGACTTCTAAGAGTCTGACCTGGATGCTGTTTAGGGTCATACTCGCCCGAGCATACGGATGCGAGTGCTGGGGCTTTACCTTTGCCATTCACGAGCACGATAATCTTTCCGCACTCTGCCAAGCCGGCTTCCGTAATGGTTAAACGCCAGCCCCGACCAGGCCACTCGGTAGCGGTAAAGCGCTCTGACTTGGCCCCTATCAGCGGGCATTGAGGCCAGAGCGAGGCAATGTGGCTATCGTCTCCTAAGCCCAGCACACAGAGATCAAAGGTCTTCTGCGGAGACTGGTCTTTCCAGGTTTGATTGTAAATTTTGGCGGCCTCAACCGGCGACTTATCCACCGGCCAAGGATGATAATTTTTGGTTGGGACCTTTAACGGATTTAAAAGTCCGCGCTGGGCATGTCCAAAGTTTGAATCATCAGAATCCAACGGCACACAGCGCTCATCACTCACATGCCAATCGATTTGTGCGATGGCTTCAGCTGAAAGTGCATTTGTTTTTACCGCCCACGCATAAAAAGCTTTGGGAGTAGATCCACCGCTCAAGCCCACACTCGCCCTGCCCTTGCTTGCTAATTGATTTATCAAATTCGCCAACTCAGCAAACGACTCATCACGCGTTAGCACGTGAACCTCACCGGCCAGAGTCTGAATTTTTTGCCCCATGATTAAAATAAACCTCAGCCTGTGATAGTTTGCAAGGTTTGGGTGAAAATTGAGGGGACAAGTGGGCAAGGTGACACGGTGACAAGGGGAATAAATTGAGGGGACACGCTGGCACGTGGGCATGTTGGCAAGGGGAGATGCTAGGACGCGACGCAGTCGCGCCCCTACCAAATATAACCTACACGCTAGTGTATAGGCCCTATCGAATTCTCCTTGATTCACTTTTTGATGATGCCAAGATAATATTCGTGAGTCGCAAGGCTCGCGAGAAAGGTTCCTTCCCGGTGACAAGAGCTCTCGGGAGCTCTTCCGTCAGGATAGCTGGGAAGGTCAACCTTACGCTAAAAAAACTAAATCTAGTTTTGGCTCACCCATTTTGATCCAAGGTCCATCGTCTTGTCGGCTAATTCTACGCCACACGGCCCAAGTGCAATAGTCAGCTATTTGTAATTCTAAACTGGAGAGAGATGGATGAAAATGAA
>CAIOLH010000142.1 GCA_903859115.1 uncultured Opitutia bacterium
AGAAAGTTAACAAGTGGCAGAGTAACGGCCTGTAGGTGTTAGGCGCGGTAGCCAAGTGGTAAGGCCGGGCTCTGCAAAAGCCCCATGCGTCGGTTCAATTCCGACCCGCGCCTCCAATTTAAAGTAACAAAAAAGGCGTCCATCGGACGCCTTTTTTAATCGGTGGATCTTAAACTTATCGAACGGTCTTACTTAAGTTCTGCACGCCATTCACTTTGGAATTCACGCGTAAGCGTAAACCATTGAGGCGAATGAATCCGGTAGCATCGTCTTGATTGTAAGCCTTCGTGGGATCGGCTTCCATCGTCGCGATGTGAGGATTATATAACGAGCGAGGACTCTTTCGGCCCGCCACGTAAGTACCACCTTTATACAACTTCACGCGCACTGTACCAGTGACGTTGCGTTGAGATTCAGTGATGAGTGCCTGTAAAGCTAAGCGCTCTGGGGCATACCAGAAACCATTGTAAACTATGGTCGCGTAACGCGGAACCAAGGAGTCGCGCAAGTGCATGACTTCGCGATCCATAGTGAGAGATTCAATTTGGCGGTGAGCGAAATGTAAAATCGTGCCACCAGGAGTTTCGTAAACGCCGCGACTCTTCATACCGACGAAACGATTTTCTACCATGTCGACTCGACCGACGCCATGACGACCACCGATTTTATTCAGCGTGCGCATGACTCCGAGAGGATTCATCTTCTTACCGTTAACGGCGATACAATCACCTTGGCGGAATTCGAGTTCAACGTACTCAGGTTTATTCGGTGCGTCTTCAGGCGAAACGGAAAGTTTGAACATAGCCTTATTCGCAGGGGCAAAAGCATCCATCCAAGGATCTTCTAAAATACCAGCCTCATAAGAGATGTGAAGGAGGTTTCGGTCCGATGAATAGGGCTTTTTCGCACTCGCTTCGACGGGGATCTTATTCGCCGAGCAATAGGCAATCATTTCGGCACGACCTGGAAAATCGTTACGGAATTGTTCGTTACGCCAGGGTGCAATAATTTCTAAGTCAGGCGCTAAAGCTGCACAGGTTAATTCGAAACGTACTTGGTCATTACCCTTACCCGTAGCACCGTGAGCAATCGCCGTGGCACCTTCTTTGCGCGCGATCTCAACCATGCGCTTAGCGATGAGTGGACGGGCAATGGATGTGCCGAGGTAATATTGGCCTTCGTAAATTGCGCCCGCTTGCATCATCGGGAAAATAAAGTCGCGCGCGAATTCCTCTTGGAGGTCATCGATATAAAGTTTGGATGCACCGGTCTTGAGCGCTTTTTGCTTCAAGCCTTTCAACTCATCTTCTTGGCCAATGTCGGCGCAGAATGCGATCATCTCAGCATTATGCTTATCCTTAATCCAAGATAGGAGAACGGAGGTGTCGAGTCCGCCCGAATAGGCGAGGACGATTTTCTTTTTCTTACTCATGGTATTTTAAATAGTAAATTAGCGGTGACGGGTTAAATGGGCGAGAATCGCTTTTTGTACGTGGAGACGATTTTCAGCTTGGTCAAAAATAATACTTTGCGGACTGGATAAAACCTCAGCGGTCACTTCTTCGCCGGGGTGAGCTGGCAAGCAGTGCATGAAGTAGGCGTCAGGTTTAGCCAATGCCATCAGCTTAGAATTCACCTGGTAAGGCTGCATGGTTTTAAGTCTTTCGGCCTTTTCAGCCTCCATACCCATACTCACCCAAACATCGGTATAAACCATGTCGGCACCTTTAACCGCCGCGGCAGCATCGGTCGTGAAGGTAAAGGTTTCCTTCAGTCCATCTTTTTTCAGCTGCTGTTTTATGGCTGCGGTGGGCTCATAGCCGGCTGGACCCGCTAAAGCGATTTCCACACCGAGAGCGGCTCCACCTAAAATAAATGAGTTCGCCATGTTGCAGGCCGTATCACCCAAGAAGGCGACCTTGCGTCCTTTGAGTGAACTCGCAAAATTTTCGGGGTTTCCTTTGGACCAACGCTCAGCGAGCGTGAACATATCCGTCATAAACTGACAAGGATGCAGGAAATCGGATAACGCATTCACTACGGGCATTGTTCCGCTTTGCGCAAAATCTTCCAAGAGTTTGTGCTCATGACACCGAATAACCATGCCGTGGAGATAACGTGATAAAACTTTCGCAGTATCTGCCACTGTTTCACCGCGGGAGATTTGCATATCATCGGCATTGAGCATGACAGGCTGTCCGCCGAGTTCATGAACGCCGACCTGAAAAGAAACCCGAGTCCGTGTGCTCTTTTTGAAAAAAAGTAAACCCCAGGACTGTTGGGCGAGATCCTGAGATTTCGCCTGACCTCTTTGCGATTTCAACAAAGCAGTCTGAGCAAAAATCGATTGGATTTCAGCCAAACTTAAATCGGTCTCTTTGAGGAAGTGACGCATGAGAGAAGGTGTTTAAATTACCTAGCGAAATGATTTTGGACAGGCGAAAATGTGCTGGAATAGTGATTTTATGCTACTTTCCACGCACTTAACACCTTATCGAAAATTTCAACAGCTTCATTTAACTCAGCGATGGTTGCA
This sequence comes from uncultured Opitutia bacterium, assembly GCA_903859115.1. The sequence continues at coordinate 2,537 of CAIOLH010000142.1, forward strand.
TTCAATGGAGGCAACAACCGAATCGCAATTCCGCTGGCAGGTACAGCCAAGAGTCCCGCTTCACGTAAAGCGGCAACGACAGGAAGAGGGTCAATATTCATAGCCACACCCACCATATATCCTGTGCCCCGAATTTCTTTGATGATCGCTGGATATTTTTGGGCTAGTTTTTTCAGAGCTTCATGCCACGCAGGAGACTGAGCGGCCACCTGAGCAACGAGATTTTCACTTTCAATAATTTCGATTACAGCAAGAGCGGCAGCCGCAGCTAAAGCACCGCCACCAAACGTTGTACCATGTGAGCCTGGCTGAAAAAGTTCGTCATGCGGTGGAGCCATCCAAATAGCACCAATTGGAAATCCACCACCGAGACCCTTCGCCATCGCAATCGCGTCAGGCTTAATCCCTGAGAATTCATAGGCAAAGAATTTACCGGTCCGACCAATACCACATTGAATTTCATCAATGAGTAATAAAACGTTTCTTTCCCGACAAATTTTTTGCAGTTGTTGTAAGAAAACAGGATCGGCTGGAAAAACGCCACCCTCCCCTTGAATGGTTTCTAATAACACTGCGGCGGTGTCGGTGGCACTGATAGCCTTATCCCAAGCAGCGATGTCGTTCAACGGAGCCGAGGAAAAGCCTGTCAATAGAGGCCTAAAGCCCGATTGGATTTTTTCCTGAGGAGTAGCAGACATGCCACCAAAGGTCCGTCCGTGAAACGCTTTTTCGGCGACGACAACACCGATACATTTACCTTCAACACCCGATTTTTTCTTACCGTGAAGTCTTGCGAGTTTTAAAAGTCCTTCGTTGGCCTCGGCGCCACTATTACAAAATAACAATCTTCCGGGTCCGCAATACTTCACCAGAGACTCCGCCAACTTGCCTTGAGGCTCGTTCCGATAGAGATTACTGACGTGAATTAATTGAGCAGCCTGTTCGCTGATTTTTTTAACCATCGCAGGATGACAGTGGCCTACAGCGTTGACGGCGATTCCTGATGCGAAATCTAGGTAGGCTTTTCCTTGTGCATCCCAAACACGCGTACCTTTACCCTTCACTAGAGTAATTGCTGGTGAAGAATAATTTTTAGCCAAAAATTGGCTGTAGAGTTTAGCAGACTCGTCGGACGAATGGACAGAGTCGGGTGACATTATGCGTGAACAATCTCCGTGCCGACACCCTTATCGGTAAAGACTTCTAAGAGTAATGAATGGGGAACCCGACCATCAATAAAGTGAACTCTCCGTACGCCTTCTTTGAGTGCCTTCACTGCGCTATCTACTTTGGGAATCATGCCACCAGCAATCACGCCCTTCTTCTTAAGCTCATCCACTTCACCAACTTTTAAAGTGGCAATCAATGTCGATGGGTCTTTTGGATCAGCCAATAAACCCGGCACATCGCTCATGAAAATGAGCCTTCTGGCCCGCAATGAATTAGCAATCGCGGCAGCAGCAACATCCGCATTGGTATTATAAGGTTGGTCATCTCCATCCAATGCAATCGGTGAAACCACGGGGAGAAATCCATCCGCTAAAGCTTTTTTAATTAATTTTGCTTTTACGAATTTAATATCACCCACGAAACCTAGATCGATGGGGTTGCCAGCTTCGTCCGCGCTTAAAAGTTTTTCGCACAAGTTCACGTGATTCCCTGGCATGCCGAGAGGATTAGCACCCCGACTCCGCAGTGAATCACAGATCTGTCCGTTGATTTCCTTGTTCAAAGTTTCTTCGACAATTTTTACAGTCGCGGCATCAGTCACCCGCATACCCCCACGGAACTCGGATTTTATTCCGGCCGTTTCCATAGCCCGAGTAATGGCCTTACCTCCGCCGTGAACGACGACAACTTGAATGCCGACGGCGGCGAGAAATGCAATGTCGGTAGCGACCCGGTCTCTGCCTTCAGGATTAGGATCATCCATAAAACTTCCGCCGTATTTAACCACGAAGGTGGAACCACGGAATTTTTGGATATAAGGAAGCGCTTCAAGAAGAACTTCAGCTTTATGAACAGCAGGCGTACTCATCGGACAGATTTAAAAGTGAGGGTGGAAAGCCAACGGGCAATTGGAAAATAATCTTACTCGCTCTTGTTGTAGTTCACGTATCCGTCGGTGAGATCCGACGCGAGTAAACGGAAATGAGCTGAGCCGAGGTTCAGGTTGATTCTGACCTTAAACTGCCGAGCTTTTACAACTTCCTTCCACTTAGGCTTATTTTCTGGAATCGGACGTCCACCCATCACGGCGGGCACGTCGTTATAATGGATATCTAATTTGGCTTCGTCTAAACCCGTCCGAGCATAGCCAGCGGCATCAGCCAAACGTCCCCAGTTAGGGTCCTCGCCAAACCAGGAAGATTTAACGAGCAATGAGTTGCCGATGGCCCGCGCAATTTTTTCGGCGTCTTCACGCGTACGCGCACCTTGAATTTCGACCGAAACGACTTTGGTAATTTTTTCGCCATCACCGACAATTTTTTCTGCTAAAGCAAAACAGATTTTGTCTAACGCCTCTTGGAAAAGTTTTTGTAAATCAGCGTCAGCTTTTTCATCAACGACTACTTTGGAAACGCCTGAGGCCATTAGAATCACCGTATCATTGGTCGACATATCACCATCAACACTCACACAGTTGAACGATTGCTGGGTAGCAGATAATAAAGATTTTTTGAGGTAGACTGGATTCACATCAGCGTCCGTAGCCACAAACGCCAACATCGTAGCCATGTTCGGCTCAATCATACCCGCACCTTTAGCAAACCCTGCGACTGTAACCTTTTTACCCTGCCAGATAAAAGAAGCTGTCGCTGTTTTAGGTCTGGTATCAGAGGTTAAAATCGATTCCGCGGCTCTCCGACCTTCGGTAGCTTTATTCGATAAATTCTGACTAGCTTTAGTTATACCTTGAGCGACTTTCGCCATCGGCAACAACTCGCCAATTCTTCCCGTTGAACAAACGAGAAAAGCCTCACTAGGAGTACCGACCGCTTGGGCTGAAATTTCCGCCATCAGTTGAGCGTCAATATCACCTTGTTGAGAAGTACAAGCGTTAGCGTTACCGCTATTGGCGACGACTCCCCGGATTTTTCCTTTGGAGAGTAATAAAATATTTTGTGAATACCGGACCGGTGCGGCTTTGACGTCGTTCGTCGTAAATACGCCGGCGGCATGGCAAGGTTGGTCAGCGACAATCAAAGAGAGATCCAGCCGATCCAAATTCTTATTTCTAATATCGCACCCTGCTGCGCCGACCCGGAAACCGGGGACGTCGGACAGACCTGCTGAATCATCAATAAAATCAATAGCCATAGTGGTATTATAAATTAACGTAAGCCGGTGGTTTCATTCCAGCCCATCATCAGATTAAGAATTTGTACGGCCTGACCGCCGGCACCTTTCAATAAGTTATCGATGACTGAAGTGATAATTAAATTTCCAGTCCGTTCGTCAGCGACCACGGAAATCTCAATTTGATTGGAGTGAGCGACGTGAGCGGTGTCAGGAAAATCACCTGATTTTAAAATCGAAATGAAAGGCTTATCGGCAAAAGCTTTTTGCCAGCAACTTTCAACCTGAGCGGCGGTAGCTCCGTTAGCAGGAACGACAATCGTCGTCGAAATACCCCGGTGCATCGGAGCGAGGTGTGGATTAAATTGCACGACGACTGATTTACCTGCAGCTCCGCTGAGTTGTTCTTCGATTTCCGCGATAT
>CAIOLH010000143.1 GCA_903859115.1 uncultured Opitutia bacterium
GCGAGGTATCGAGGTTGTGATTATAAACATCGCAACCAGCTTCCTTGAGGCGCACCGCTTGAGGTTCGGACAACATTCCGAGTGTACAACAAACTTCGAGGCCCAATTCTTTTACGCCCGAGACCGTTTTCAACACGCTATCAAATTGTTTTCCGTCGGACACCCGACGCCAAGCGGCACCCATACAGAAACGTGAAGCGCCACCTGACTTTGCACGACGTGCATCCGCGAGGATGGTTTCCGTTTCCATGAGCGATTCAGCTTCGACGAAGGTATTGTGGTGAACGGACTGCGGACAGTAGGCACAGTCTTCCGGGCAGGCACCCGTCTTGATCGACTTGAGCGTACAGAGCTGTACGCCAGCAGGATCTTGGTTGGCTTGGTGTGCCTCCTGAGCCTTGAAAATCAAGGTATTGAGAGACAAATCATAGAGGGCACGGGCTTGAGTTAGGTTAGTCATAATAATATTAAAGATTGGGAATTACATCATCCATCGCTCGTCGTACGGATTGTACGAGGTGAGTGACTTCAGAGGGTTGAATCGAAATGGGTGGAACAAATAAAATAGAATCTCCGAGCGGTCGAATCACGAGTCCGTGACGACGCGCAGCCAAAGCGATTTGATATCCTACGCGCATATCGACCGTCCAACTTTTGGCCGATGAATTAGCAGATTTAAAATCTACAGCACCAGTTAATCCGTACTGACGATAACAGGCGATGTTCGGATGATCGGAAAAATTCTTTTGGATTTCTTCTCCCAGCCGCTGAGCGCGTTCGGCGATTTGACCCGAAGAAATCATGGGGCGTAGTTTTTTCAGTGATGCCAGCGCCACGGCACAGCCCAATGGATTGCCCGAAAAGGTATGTCCGTGGAAAAAAGTACGTCCTTCGGAAAATTCACCCTGAAATGCTTCAAAGATTTTCTCCGAAGTTAATGTTGCAGCCAGTGGGAGATATCCGGCGGCTAATCCTTTCGCCAAACAAAGAAAATCGGGAGCCACACCCTCTTCGGCACACGCAGTGAATGAACCCAGTCGCCCGAAACCGGTGAAAACTTCATCGAGAATTAAATGAACATCGTATTGCTTACAAAGTTGGGCGACGGCTTTAACGAATCCGGCAGGTTGCTGGTGCATTCCAGCTGCACCTTGCACACGAGGTTCAAGAATAAGCGAAGCGGTCTGCGTGGCTTGTGATTTTAAAATTAATTCTAATTCTTGAAGTGATTTTGTAGCGTCAGAAAATTTAATTTTACCTGCACACTCTTCATGGCGGGGCGCCTCGAACATTTGAGAAGAAAAAAGCCAGGGTGCGAAACGTTTATGGAAAGTTCGGTTATCGCCCACGGACATTGTTCCGAAAGTATCACCGTGGTAGGCGCCAGACATCGAAATCACTCCGCGTTTTTCGGAGCGACCTGCTAATTGCCAGTACTGGAAGGAAAGTTTAAGTGCTACCTCTATTGCGTTGCTTCCATTATCTGTAAAAAAACATCGCGGAAGTAATCCGTTAGTTAA
>CAIOLH010000144.1 GCA_903859115.1 uncultured Opitutia bacterium
GACGTCGTGCGTCGAATGCTCAAGCGTGTGCCCAGATTTCTTGAGTACAGCTTCGAGAACGGGCAAGGCTACAGCCATGACTTCAGGGCCGATGTAGTCGCCAGGCAGAATTGCAATTTTTAGGTGCATAGAGGAAAGAAAATAAGGCAAAGCTCGGTCCCGAGTGCAAGGACAAGCGATTAACAGAGACTAATTTAATTCTTAGGCATTGGGCCCGATCCGAACCCACCACGGACATCAACCACATACCAGGCTTCTACTTTCTCACGTGCCCACGGCGTACGACGAAGAAAAGTGAGGCTAGATTTAATCGAAGGATCATAGGTGAAGCAGCGAATGGGGATACGATTACCCATTTCCTGCCAGCCATATTTATTCAGTAAATACTCGAGAACTTTTTGCAGGGTGACCCCATGAAGCGGGTCGCGTGGGTGTTGCGAGGGCGAAGTCATACTAACCTTATTGTCTGTCCTTGGCGAAAGCCTCTGCAAAATAGGTTAAAATTAAATCTGCACCCGCACGACGAATGGCTAGAAGAGATTCATCGCGTGTGGTTTTCAGATTAAGCCATCCTTTTTCTGCGGCCGCATGAATTTGTGCATACTCACCAGAAACTTGATAGGCTGCAATCGGGAGTGCGGATGATTCACGAACATCGCGAATGATGTCTAAATAAATTCCTGCTGGCTTAACCATTAAGATATCTGCGCCTTCGAAGTCATCTAAATGCGCCTCGCGGATCGATTCGCGACGATTGGCAGGATTAATTTGATAAGTAGCCTTAGAGAGAGATTCGCCCGATTTTCTAGTGCTACCGACGGCATCGCGGAATGGTCCGTAATAGGCCGAAGCGAATTTTGCAGAGTAGGCGAGGATGCCTGTTTGAGTCAGGCCATTCTGATCAAGTGCCTTGCGGATAGCATTAACGCGCCCGTCCATCATATCCGACGGCGCAACAAAGTCCGCTCCAGCTTGAGCCGTGAGCACCGACATCTTAACCAATGCATCAACGGTTTTATCATTATCTACATCGGTCTTCGCACTATTTAAAATTCCATCGTGTCCGTGTGTGGTATAAGGATCCAAAGCGATATCCGCGAAGACAACCATCTCTGGACATTTCTGTTTTACTTCACGAATTGCACGCAGTGCGAGGTTGTTTGAATTGTGTGCCTCTACGCCGTCCGCTGATTTTTTGCTTTCGTCGATTTTAGGAAAGGGTGCTATACCATGAATACCTAATTTAAGTAACTCCTGACATTTTGCGGCGAGCTGTGAAAGGGGAATACGATTAATTCCTGGAAGAGAAGGAATGGGTTCTAAGCTTTCGCCCTCGGTGACAAAAATCGGCTGAATAAGTTGGCGTGGCTCCACAGAAATTTCTGTGAGCATGGTGCGAATGCCGGCGGTTGCACGTAGACGACGTAAGCGAGTAGATGGGTCGAGTGATTCCGACATCGGAGGGTTGAGTTAGTCGAGTCACTGTCGAAGGGCAAGGCGAAGGGCAGGCTTTGACCCACGAGACACACGCAGGGTGTGACACTTTGTCAAAGTGCCCGACAATTTGGCCATAAACTATGACTACTTCTCTTAAAAACGCCTATTAATCATGTATTTATCCTTGGCACAAGCCCTGCCATATAATCTGCAAACCCATAAATATAACTATGAGCAAAATCATCGGAATCGATCTCGGAACTACCAACTCTTGTATGGCCATCCTGGAAGCAGGTGAAGCCGTCGTCATCGCCAATTCAGAAGGCGCACGTACGACGCCTTCAGTCGTTGCTTTCACGAAGACAGGCGAAGTGCTCGTCGGCCAAGCCGCGAAGCGCCAAGCGGTCACCAACCCGAAGAACACCGTTTTCTCGGCTAAGCGCCTCATCGGTCGTAAATTCTCCGAAGTTAAAAATATCGCCTCCAAACTTCCTTACAAGGTCGTTGAAGGAAAAAATGGCGATGCCGCGATCGAATGTGATGTAGATGGAAAACCTCGCGTCTTCACTCCAGAA
>CAIOLH010000145.1 GCA_903859115.1 uncultured Opitutia bacterium
GGCTATCGGTAAAAAAATCACGGCTGGTGGCAAATCCGTCCGCATCACTTCGCAGACTTACAAGCCCGGTTCGGCGTGGATCATACTCGTCGTGATAGACGATAACCAGTAATGGTTTCAGTATCGGTCAAAATTGACCCGAAGTCTTTTGAAGAATTTCAAAGGGCCGTTGAAGAGTTTGCAAAAGGTATCAATGCAGATACTCATGACGTTGCTATTCATCAAGCGCATTTAATATGTCAGGACGCTATGAAATTTACTCCGCCTATGATGAAAACTGGTGGCGGTGGTTTATCAAACGATGCTTTAGACATGGGAAAAGGTGCGGTTAAAGCAGATATAAATTCTATTTCAATAAGTGCAAATAATCGTTCAGCTGCTTTTCTAATGTATAGGTCTCTTGCTACTGGTGTATATCAAAATGATAGAGGTAGATTTGATCGCGTTTTAGCTGGCTCAAAAAAAGTATTACAAAACACAACTAATCCTATTATGCGAAAAATAGCGATGGACCCTGATCACGAGCGAGCATTTAAGAAAGCCCGCAATCTCTTTGCTAAAGCCGTCCCACAATTAAATTCTGATAATGTATTCGATAAACATTACGATGACATTAGAGTCCCTCATGAAAAAGCAAAAGTAAGATACAACGGAAGAAATATCCGTAAGAAACAAAAAACAGGATGGCTTAATAAATATATTACTACTGAACAATCAGTAATTGAAAATGAAATTAAACGCAGTTATTTACAAATAGGTGCATTAAAAGCCGGTTGGTTTAAAGCTAAAAAACTTCTTCCTAAAATGAAAGGAAGAAATGTTAAGAATCCTGGTTCAGATTATGTTGGACAATGGATAAGACGGCACGCCGCACCTAATGGTGTAAGTAATTATAGTTATAACGAAAGAACCTTAAATCTTTCTATAATCAATTTAATCGGAAATAATAACAATGTTGCTACAGTAGCAGACACTAAAAACATTGTGTATGGCAATCGCGTAAAGCAGATGCCAGCCGAGATGCAAAAAGTGTTCTTATATCAAGTTGATAAATTTAACAAAAAAACTAAAAAATAACCATGGGAACTAAATCAATTCGTCACATCATCGAACAGGTCTTAAAAACCTATCTATCCACGGAGACAGGTCTCACGGGTGTCAGCCTTTACACGGGTGACTCTGCCGAAGTAATGACTCTGCCTAAACTCGTTATCCTTTGCGAATCAGCCCGCACTCCATCGGACTTACCTGAGGGCCTTGGAAATTATAACTGCTCCGTCCGTATGACCTTATTCTCAAACACCGACGATACGACCCTCACGGATCACCGCGCACGATGTGCTGGCCTCGCAGGTTCAATGTCAGTCGATAGTCTCCCTGGCATTAAAACGGCTTTCAGTAATTCAGGGGATGCAACCCTTTACGACGTAACAATTCAGACCGAAGACGAAGGTGTAGACGAACGCTCCTGGGCCACTGTCTTTACCTACGATTTGCTGGTCGTATTGCCCGCCTAATCGCCTCGTTGCCAATTTCCTTAATTATATATGGCATCCGTAACCAAAGGCGTAACCTGTTTGTATGGCGTAGCAGGAACTGTAACTAATCTCTACGTTCAATCCTATTCGGTTTCTTCTTCGTTCAATAACGAGGATACCGTTCAAGATGAATCTGGTTTGACTAAGACTTGGCGTGCTGACGACCGCAAATCGGAAATCACCGTTGAAGGTATTGTTAAAGTTGGAACTGTTCCTTCACTCGGTGCTTCATTCAGTTTTACATTAAACGCTGACAC
>CAIOLH010000146.1 GCA_903859115.1 uncultured Opitutia bacterium
CGAAGTCTCTTTTTGTTTTTGGCTGGGAACACTCAGAGTGTAAATGAATGGACGGGGAAGAGACACGAGTCGTCCGAGTCGCGGAAGTTTTTCGTAGGTAGCACCTTCGAGGGCGGTTTTACCAAGAAGTGCTTCTTCGGGTGTGGTTGCGGAGAAGAGCGAGTTCCGCATTTGATTGAGCAGCAGGTTGCCTGTGGGGTCGGCGTCTTTAAAGGCCAATCCGAAGTCGGTCGGCAGTTTCTCTTGGAGAATTCTAGTAAGTACGGCTAAATAATACGATTTACCAGCACTGGGAGCGCCCACGATGGATAAAATCTGGTGGGGCATGTCGAGGTAGCCTGGGGGGAGTTGGCGACGGCAGTGAGGGCAGGCGATATCGGTGCAGGCGAGGCCCATGGGGTCAAGTGCGAGCCCTTGATCGTTAAAGCGGGTGGGGTGGAAGCGAAGTCGCGCGTCGCTACCAAGAATCGGGTCGCCACGAAGATCTTCATGAACTGCGATACTGAGTGCGTCGCCGGGATTAAATTTTGTCCAACATACCGGGCAGCTGTGACTACCCTTATTTTTTTCTTCAGCTAAAGGGGGCAGGAGATTTTACGGACGTAAAACTTTCTTCGCGCGGACTTAGGTGACTCGCAATCTGTGAAAGATTAAAACCGACTTCTAAACCTTGAGGAGTGCAGGCGAGGGTTTCGGGCGCACGACCCATTTGCTGGGCTGCATTTAAAAGTTGATTGGAGGGGTATTGACCAATGTTCTCGCCGGTTGAAGCATCAAATAAAGTCCAGAGTGTGTTATTGGCTGCGCTGAAATCTATTTCTGGATTTGGACTAATCACCCAAAGTGAATCCGGAAACTGAAGTGTCGTTGTTTCGGAAATCGCCGTGGGCTTAATCAGTAAATTTCCATTCACAAAAATCTTTTTACCAGCGACTGATTCAATGGAAATGTGTCCAGGATTCTGAGTCAGAATAATAGATGGCAAAAGACTCTCCGCGGGGAGTTTAGCGGGGAGGGTTTCAAAGCTGCCCTTGGTGCCCAAGGTGCAATTGTACCACTGCACGATGGCTTTCTTCTTACTGGAGGTGAACATAGGTCCTTTTAGGCGTAAAATAGACTAAAGAGAGCAGTTGAATTCTGCAAGGATGTCAGTACTATACTCAGATACCCCCACCATTAATTACCCCTAATTATGGATAATGAATCAGACGACCTTACCCTAGATCGTGCCCGCAAGGGTGATTTAGATGCGTACAATCAACTGGTATTAAAATACCAGGAGAGAATTTTCGCTAAGGTGTTTTCGATGTTACGAAACAGCCAAGACGCTGAAGAGATTACCCAGGACACATTTATTCGCGCACACCGTGCGTTGGCGACCTTTCGCGGAAATGCTAGTTTTTCTACTTGGATTTATCAAATTGGTACTAATTTAGCTAGAAATCGCTACTGGTATTGGAGACGTCGCAAGCGTGATGAGTCGATGTCATTGGATGCAGACCTTGGGGAAGATGCCGGTGCAACCTTACACGATATTTTATCCGATGGTGCCCAGGGACCAGGCCACGAGGCGCAACACAATGAATTTGTTAAAAAAGTGGCCGACTGCATGGAACAATTAAAGCCCGAGCATGCTCTCATACTTACCATGCGTAATGTTCAAAATATGTCTTACGAAGATATAGCAGATGAGCTCGGCCTTTCAATCGGTACGGTTAAAAGTCGGATCAATCGTGCACGTGAGGCCTTACGCGAACTCATGGGAGATGAGTATTTAAAGTGAGTTTCACCGAGTTTGAAAATTTAGTAGAACGCTATCTCGACCAAACAATCTCTCGAGCAGAAGAGGCGCGTTTATTGGACTTAATTAAAGAATCTCCTGAATTTAAAAACCGTTTTAAGGCCAAGGTTCGTTTACATCAGACGATGAACCAATGCCTGGCTGCTCATAAAACGAAGCAAGCCTATCTCTCTTTTGCATGGTTGAGGATTTATGTTAAACGCATGAGCCAGGTAGCCTCATATGCCTGCTTGATCGCTTTGGTTTTTGTGCAGTTCAGGGTAACTTTACCCTCGGAGTACAGCGGGGCACTTTATCACCTTAGTGCAGCTATCAGTGATGAAGCGGATGATTTTGCGGACGGAATTTCGACTAGTGATATGTTAGCTAATTCCGAACTGGATGAGATGTCTGATTTGGGTATGCCCGAACTTGATAACACGGACATGGGCTCTCCGATGGATGATTCTGATACAGTCGAAGTATAACAATCCGCCTTGCCTAATAGGGTTGAGCCTTGTGTGCTAATCCACGCATGCAGGCCGAACCGTCCAGGCCAGAAATTCGTCTCAAGGGCATCGCCGCGGCTCCCGGTGTTGGCCGTGGTCCAGTGTTTTTACTTCAAAAGGGTATGGCGGTGATTACGTGCGTTAAGGTATCTGATGTTGAAGCAGAAATTCGTAGATTTGAAGAAGCACTTGTCGCCACGCGTCATGAAATCACTCACTTGCGTGATAAAGTCGTTAACGAATTAGGCGAATCTGAAGCCGCCATTTTTGATGCACACTTATTAGTTTTAGAAGACGTTGCTTTGATTGATGAAGTAGTGAAAGAGGTTCGTTCTTCGAGTTTTAATATTGAATTTTGCTTTCAAGAAGTTGCGCAACGCTACATCGATATTTTTGAAAAGATGGAGGATGATTTTCTCCGTGAACGCGCTTCCGATATTCGCGATGTAACCAGTCGCGTGATGGATCAGTTAGTCGGTACGAGTCCGCAACGCATCGGTACGCCTTTACATAAACAAGTAGTGGTCGCAAAAGATTTAACCCCTTCGGAGACGGCGACATTACCAACGGATGGAGTGGTTGCCTTTGTTACTGAAGAGGGTGGCCGTACGGGTCACTCGGCGATTATGGCGCGTTCACTCGAAATCCCGGCCGTCGTCGGCGTGCGCGGGCTGCTTGATGCCGTTAATGAAGACGATGTGATTTTAGTGGATGGCGAATTAGGCCTAGTTGTCATTAATCCCAGTGCCCAGACCATTGAGAGTTATCAGGCTAAAGAATTAACTATTCAAAATCGCCGCGATCGTGTGATGAAGGAAATCGGTCTGCCCGATCGCACGCTCGATGGCGTGAGTTTTAGTCTCCAAGCCAATATCGGTGGTCCCGAAGACATGGAAGATATGAGTCGATACTTCGCACACGGGGTTGGACTTTATCG
>CAIOLH010000147.1 GCA_903859115.1 uncultured Opitutia bacterium
AAGTTGAATTCCAATCTCAAATGGTCGGCTTCCTCTTACAACGCCGCTACCGTCACTGCATCATTGCGAGTGCCTTCTATCGTGTTCTTTTTAAAGGCGCTAATCAGAATATCAAGGTCGGTGCAAAAGAGGTAAAAGAATTTTTTCCGGTTTCTGATTTCGTTCCGACGCTTGAATCGCTCGACACCTTGGCTCGTGAAGCCATGAACGATGTGAGTTTGGGCATGAAGACGGTGGACGATCTTCAAAAACAGGGCGAAATTTATGCGTCCTTCGAACGTCTGCAGGAAACTTATTTCCTCGGAGAATATGAACCCGTGGTGATGACTTTCGACCCCGCTAAAAAGCGTGAAATGCTCGATTTGTGGCGTGATCTACGCGAACTCCAACGCATCGGCGATGAGCGTGATTTGGCCAATGTTGAAGGCTACGTAAACAAGGTAAAAGGTCGGGCGAAGGATTTCCCTGGTACCTCCATACTTTCCAAAGTGAATAATGCTATCAACGCATCGAACATGTCGGTGTTGTCAGCTAAACAAGCAGCACTGAGCGGTGATACGAACAAGGCGGAAGCTGCGTTAGAAAGAGCTGGAAAAATTTGGCCACAAAATCCACAGATTAAAGAATTCGCCAATCAAGTAGTCAGTCGCCAAGACAAAATCGGTCAGATGATTCCTGAGTTCGATCGTCTGGTCTCCGAGTCTAAGTGGAGAGATATTTTTAATAAGAAACTCGAATTCGCTTTGGCCCTTTCTTCGGACAAAGCACGCAGCGATAAATTACGACAAATCATTAATCGCGTCGGAGAACTCGATGCGAATATTCAAAAAGCTTCAGTCTTAGCCTCGCAGAATAATCCGTATCTTGCGTGGGATGTTCTCGTTGAAGCTAATAAGACCGAGTCCGATGATTTAGTCTTAGCCAAAACTCGTTCCGATATCGCACCGCTCGTTTCAGATTATGCCCGTCTCATCGGCCTAGCTGAAAAATTTGAAAAAGAAGGCGCCGAAGCGGCCGCTCTTAATGCCTGGTTGCAGGCTCAAGACATCAATCCCGCTTCGCTCGCCTGTGGCGAAGCTATCAAGCGCCTAGCACGCATTGTGGCGGGCGGTTCTAACGTTCGTGCGACGAGTGAGGTCCCTGTGCCGCCACTAACGCCTGCAACGACGGACGAAGTGCCTGTTCCACCAGCTCGATAGGTTTACCAGTAGCTAACGGGGTTTTCTTCCAGTGGGTCGATGACTGTCACTTGCAGATCCTCTTTATGCTGTCTGACTGCCTGCATCACTTCATCAACTAAAATGGTTCGATTACATTCCTTGCTTAAGTGTCCGAGGTATAAATGACTCGTTTGCCATTCTTTAAGCCCTAGCAATAAGTCACGCGCGTCCTGATTCGAGAGGTGACCATGATTACCACGGATTCTTTGTTTAAGACTGATGGGGCGTTTCGATAAATCGAGCATCTCGTCATCGTAGTTTGCTTCGAGCACTAAAATATCGGCCAAGGCGCAGTGATGTCGCACCACATCGGTTGCGTGTCCTAAATCGGTTAACCAAGTAACGCGTTTGTGAGCGCCAGAATCGGCGTGTGGACAATCGAAGGCGAATCCAACGGGGTCAGCCGCATCGTGAGGAATAGGAATCGAGGTGATTTTTAAATTACGAAATTCGAATGTCGTTCCGGTTTCAAAAATCTGCCAGTTGGGGCGAATCTTCTGAGTGGATTGAATGCGGCGCGCGGTTTCTCGATTAGCAAAAACTTTTAGTAAGGGATTTTGTCGGAGTAGGGCAGTGAGTCCGATACAATGATCGGTGTGTTCGTGGGTAATAAAAATGGCATCGATGGCTGGTACCTCGATACCGATTTTGGTGAGCGATGATTCCAGGCGAGGACCCGGGAAGCCGGCGTCGATCATGATTCGCGTATCGTCCGCTTGTAAAATTGAGCAATTGCCCGAACTGCTGGTGCCGAGAATATGAAATGCGAACGCCATGGACGGGTCAGATGCAAACACACTTGAGTGAACCTTCAAGCCACCATTCACGTTTTTTCCGCTTGTGCCTCGCTGCAGTCTCAACGATGCTTTCGTCACTGACTATGCGTACATTTCCGAGAGTTATCTGTATCATTATGGGAGGTGGTCGTGGTTCACGTCTTTATCCGCTAACCAAGGATCGCTGTAAGCCCGCAGTACCCTTAGCAGGTAATTATCGCTTGGTAGATATTCCCATCAGCAACTGTTTAAACTCAGGCTTTAACCAAAT
>CAIOLH010000148.1 GCA_903859115.1 uncultured Opitutia bacterium
CGAATAAAACCCGTGATAAACCCTAGTTTTGTTCGAAGTGGCCGGACGGGGACTCGAACCCCGAACCAATTGATTAAAAGTCAACTGCTCTACCATTGAGCTATCCGGCCTAACGAACCCCTTTAACAAAGAGGGTTAATCCTAATTGGTAAAGAAATAAATCGCCTTAGCGGTGTCCACGCTGTCTGACCGCCTCAAAGAGGCAAACCCCTGCAGACACTGATACATTAAGGCAGGGAACCTCTCCGAGCATGGGAATCCGTATCAGGAAATCGCAGGTCACGGCGGTTAGATGCCTAATCCCGTCGCCTTCAGCACCCATGACGATAGCCAGCGGCCCGGTGAGCTTGGCAGCATAAAGCGATTGGCTGGTTTTGTGGTCGCTCGTACCGGCAATCCAAACTCCGCCTTCTTTTAATTTAACGAGAGCATTCCGTAAATTACCTGCCTGAACAATGGGAAGACTTTCAGCGGCACCGACAGCTACTTTGCGTACGGTCTCGTTGACTGGTGCCGAATTCTTTTTGGTGATAATGACGAAAGCACAACCTGCACATTCGGCTGATCGGATACAGGCGCCGAGATTGTGAGGATCCTGCACACCATCTAAAATTAAAATAAGTGGATTAGGATTATCTTGGAGGAGGTCGGGGATGTCGTTCTCGTTATACAGTTTGAGCTGACGTTTTAAATCAGCATGTCGAGGAGCGCGATCGTCGGACCGAGGCATATTACTTGCGAGCGAGTTTGTTGCGTTGGTGCAGGGCTTCCGCGATTTGAATCGCGTTTAAAGCCGCACCTTTCCAGAGCTGGTCGCCACTGACCCAAAGGGAAAGACCGTTGTCAAAGAGGGAGTCTTTGCGAATACGCCCGACGCCACACTTTTCTTTGCCGGCATAATCTAAAGGCATCGGATAGATTTTTTTCGCCGGTTCATCACAGATTTCGGATCCAGGGAATTCTGAGATTACTTTGCGTGCGATGGCTACATCTACAGGTTTTTCAAATTCGGCACTAATCGCGATGGAGTGAGCGCGGAAAACGGGTACGCGTACGCAGGTCGTTGAAACCTTGAGATTAGGAAGGTTCATGATTTTGCGACCTTCGTTAAGCATCTTCATTTCTTCTTTGGTGTATCCGTCTTCTTGGAAGGAATCGACCTGAGGAATTAAATTAAAGGCGATGGTGTGTGGGTAAACTTTAGGAGGGGAAATTTCGCCCTTTGCCCAGGCACGCACTTGAGTGTCGAGTTCACGCATTGCTTCAGCACCGGTGCCTGAAACGGCTTGATAGGTTGAAGCGAAGAAACGTTTCAGACCAAAAGCTTTGTGGAGTGGGTAGAGTCCCATCAAGGCAATCGCAGTAGAGCAATTGGGGTTTGCGATAATTCCTTTATGATTGTCGAGGGCGTCCGCATTGATTTCAGGAACCACCAGTGGGACATCGGGATACATCCGGAAGGCTGAGCTGTTATCGATGACGATAACGCCGCGCTTTACGGCTTCAGGGGCGAGAGCCAGTGATACGGAACCACCTGCACTAAAAATGGCAAAATCTAGACCCTCAAAGGCTTCTGGCTTGGCTTCCTGCACGGTCCAATCCTTGCCACCGTAACTGATCTTGGAACCAGCCGAGCGGGCTGATGCTAAGGGGCGAAGTTCCTTTACGGGAAAATTTCTTTTCGCCATAAGTGAGAGCAATTCTTGACCGACTGCGCCAGTCACGCCCACGATGCCTATACGATATGACATGTTTTGATAAATCTTTGGTTTTGAAAGAGGAGTTGGCCGAGCGCCTAAAGGTACTGGGACTTCCTATGGGAAAAGAATGCTTGGTTGTGTCGATTGACCAGCAAAAACTTTGGCATTTTAATCAAAACAACTGTGTAGACTATAGTATTAGCACAGCCAGGGCAGGTAAGGGCTGTGTGAAGGACACTTTGCAGACACCCACAGGGCTACATCGAATTGCAGAAAAAATCGGGTCAGACGCACCGATGGGTATGATCTTTAAGGCACGAAAACCAACCGGAGAAATTTGGAATAATCGTCCCACGACCGAAGATAACTTAATCACGAGTCGGATTTTATGGCTCGAGGGATTAGAAAAAGGATTCAATCAAAGCGTAGACTCTTCAGGCAAAGTCGTAGATACGAAAGAACGTTACATTTATATTCACGGAACTAATCAGCACGAAAAATTAGGGACTCCCAATAGTCACGGCTGTGTTTTATTATCTGATAAAGATATTATAAAACTTTTTGAATCCGTTGAAGTGGGTACTTACGTTTATCTTAGTTAAATTATTCTTCAGGCTGGGTGTTCTTAGTATTAATCCACTCTTTAATCATCGCTTGACCTACGGGGCCGGCGGTTAATCCACCCCAAGTGTTTGTGTCGACCTGACCTTCCACCAAAACGGCAAAAGCGACCTGTGGATTCTTAGCAGGCGCATAACCAATAATCCAAGCAAGGTGGGCTTTTTGTCCGGATTTAAAATATTCAGCCGTTCCTGTTTTGGCTGCGAATTGGAATCCAGGAATTTGTATGGAACGTGCAGTACCCTCCGTGACACATCGAATCATTCCTTCGCGAATGGCATTCAATTGATTTCGATTCAGTCCAATCGGTCGAGAATCTTGATGATAAGGTATTCGGCTCGGATCGTGAAAAATCGTCGGAGTGGTGCGTGTTTCTCCTCGCGCGATGGACGCTGCAAAGCAAGCCATGTGCAGTGGTGTAGTTAGGATAAAGCCCTGTCCGATTGAAGTATTAACGGTGTCACCAGCCGTCCAACTACCTTGTCCTAATTGTTCTTTATAGGTTGAGTCTGGCACAACCATTTTTCGTCCCGGTGATGGGAGTTCAAACTGACTCGTATTTTCAGTGCCCATAACTCCTGGGTTAGCTTTGAGTAATACTTTGTCTAAACCGAATCGTCGGGCTTCTTGCGCTAGTAAATCGGGTCCAACCATCAGGCCTACGCGGTAGTTCCAGACGTTGCACGAGATAGCCAACATTTTTTCAATATCTACTTGTCCAAATCCGTAAGGTTCGTGTTCGGGGAAGTCTCGATTTCCGACTCTCAGACTTGGACCACAATCTAAAATATCATCGTAATCAATTTTTCCACTACGCATACCGGCGATGGCGGTAATAATTTTAAAAGTGGAGCCAGGAGCATAAAGTCCTTGGGTCGCACGATTCATCCAACCACCTTGCTCTTGGATTTCGTCGAAGTACTTGTTGGTTACCTTGCTCGCCAGACGGTTCGGATTATAATTGGGCTGGCTGGCGATAGCTAAAATTTCACCGGTATTTACATCAAGCATCACAGCTGCTCCAGGTAGTGGATTGCCGACTGTATCTTTGATAGAACCTAAGGCTTTTTCTGCCGCGACTTGAATATCGGCGTCTAGTGATAAACGAATGATGCCTCCTTGTCGTGAAGGATAGCTCTCGAGAAGTTCACGTTTGTAACCTGCGGAAGTTTTTGTCCAGCGCTCCCAGCCACTGGATCCTCTAAGGGTATAATCGTGCGTTTGCTCAACGCCTTCAGCACCCACCTTACCAGTATATTTAGATTTGCTCAGCTTCTTGAAGGAAATTTCAAAGTTGGCATCAAAATCCTCGGGTAGTTGATTCGTATCTTTAACGTAGCCTAGAGTGTGACATGCCAAAGAACCAAAAGGGTAGGAGCGAATCATGTCTGACTCGATCGTGATGGGTCCATCAACCGGGAATTGTTCAATAAATCGGGCAATTGAGCGATCGGCTTCTTCGTCTAAAATTTGATTTCTTAACTCGGGGAAAGTTAAATCCGAGATAAGCGTGAACTTTAAAATTCGCGAGTCGCGCATGTGTTTCGCCAGAGCCGAGACATTCACCTGGCGCTCGGGGCTGTTGGCTAGAAACTTTACTTTCTTTTTCTCGGAGGCAGATTTTTTTTGATTACTTGCATCAATCACAAACCAGATTTTTTTAAGCCATCGATTGAGCACATTGACCCGGGCTTCTTGGTGTAAACTCTCATAATTAATCTTGGTGTTATTATCTTTAGCTTTTTCGGCCTTAACTAGGGATTTGTATTCTTTATCGATTTCACCCTCTAGGCTCAATAAATTGGCTTTCACGCTCCAACGAACTCGATTCTCGACCAAGGTTATTCCATTCCGATCTTTGATTACGCCCCGTGTTGGTGGGCGCCAGACAATCACTTCACTTTGTGAGTTTGCTTGGTCGATAAGGTCTTTGGACTGAATGAGTTGACGGTAAATTAATCCGCAGAAGATATAAATAAAGCCAACGGCAAAGATGGTAAAAATGATGTACATCCGCCATGGTGTAATGGGTGCAGACGGTACAGATATTTTATTAAGAGTGTCGTCCGGACTCATAATAAATCCTGTGCACTGGGCACTCCAATTAAATCCATGATCCAATTCTGTGTAGTCGAAAGCGGGATGATAACTGCTAAGCCCATTAAGCCTGAGAGGGTGGCTTGAATAGAAGCCTGATAAATGAGGTTATAGATATCAGTGGGCGCTTGAGACTGATAAGCTGTAGCACTGAACCAGATAATGGCTACGCAGGCATTAACCACCACTGCCGCTTGAACCGTTGCTAACGTAGTTCGCAAATAAGAGCGATAGTTACCGAGTAAAATGGCCAGAGTAACGAGCGAGATGGCCACGGTGCCGGGCGGTATCGGACGGTAGGCTTCAAACATGAAGCCAACGCAGCCCGCAAATAAAACAGCCTGCCAACGCTTTAATCTCCGACAAGGGGCAATCAGCGCGGCACCCGTAATAAAATAATTAAGACCCGAACTCGCTAAGGTGCTAGAGACTAAATCGGAGACAAACAGCCAAGGATAGGTCGCAAGAATCAGAAAAAACCAAGCCCATGGTATGCTCATTTAAATTCCTCCAACTTAATTTTCTCTGAGGGTGCTAAAAGAATTTCGTTAGCCGTGGGGTATTGAGGAACGAGTACTGAAACTTCCTCAATCATGTTTAAATCCTTGGCTGGATTTAAATCCGCGACTTTGTAGTTATCATCAGTACTCAGGCGAATACCGCCATCGACTTCACCAAGAATTAAACCCGACGGAAAGACGCCTCCTAATCCGGTAGTCAAAACTTTGATCGGTTGACCAGTCGGTGGATTATAATCGATCGGAATCGCGGTGACTTTCGCTTTGCTCGGCGAGAGTGAGTTAGCGGCATCACCACGGACATAAACAATCCGACGCTTTTCATCGCCGATTAAAAATGCCGTGCAACGAAACGTCGGGCTCGTTACTAGATCTACTTCACTCACGTTTAAATGTACGGCCGAAACGCGACCAATGACTCGATCACTGAATATTACGGGGCTGCCTGGACGGATGCCATCGTTGCGACCTTTGCGTATGATGATTTTTTGCCACCACGACGAACTGTCGCGTGAAATGACTCGAGCTACGACCGTGAAAAATTCTGAATTACTCGTATAGCGTGCATTCTCACGCAGGCGGGTATTTTCTCGACGGATATCATCCATGGAATGAATGCGTAGTTCTAACGCGGCATTGATGCGTGCGAGATCTCGCGAGGCGGAAATGAGTTCTTCGTTGCTGCGACTTTTTAATTCCCAGTAACGAGCAAGGTCGCTTCCTTTGCTAACAATCTGTAAGGCCGGCGCTTGGAATTCGGCGAACGTTTCTTTGGTGAATCGATGCAGGGCACTGGCGCCCGATATCCAAATCAAAACAAAAACGATTAAAGCAATGTAAGATGCCTTGGCGCCTTTTTGGTGGTTATTCATGGCGGGTTAGCCCGCTTAGATTAGTCGCGTCCGCTCCAGCGGGAGGCGTTGCCTAAAATTTTACCAGTACCATTAACAACGGCACA
>CAIOLH010000149.1 GCA_903859115.1 uncultured Opitutia bacterium
CTTCTCTGGGCACGTGGACTTTCCTCTGCTGGTGCTTGGGATGCCACCACCGGTGTTTGGGGTGCAGACGGAGGCCATATCGGCTACGGTGACTCACACGTGATCTGGACTGCTAACACCACTGATGACGGTAACGGCCAACCTATCTTCCTCGATAAAGCACTGGGTACTGCCACCGCTGATTGGAAGAAGGCTGTATCAGCTGGCACTGTGGTTGAATTAAAATCTAAATAATTTTTAAATCAGCTTCTGAAAGGGCCCCGAGTAGGGGCCTTTTTTATGCTCATTAATTTACAATACAGATGATAAGAATGTGGATCGATGCCTGCCGGCCTAAAACCCTTGTGGCGGCCTTTGTTCCTGTCGTCATGGGCGGACTAGTATTTTGGATCTACGGTGACCCGCTTCATCTTGGTGTGCAGCGGGATTATCTATTTACATTTTTCTCATGTCTGGGCTTCGCTCTATCGGCACAGATTTTAAGTAATTTTTCTAACGATTTAGGAGACTCATTGCGCGGAGCCGATAATCAAAATCGAGTTGGTCCAAGGCGCGCAGTTGCCAATGGTTTGATCAGTGCACGCGCGATGAAGATAGCGATGGTGCTTGTTATCACACTGGCTTGCTTGTCGGGATGGAGTTTAGGGATGCATCATCCAATTCTATTTATACCTGGTTTACTGGCGTTGCTTTTAGCGATGGGTTATACGCTCGGCCCTTTGCCGTTGGCTTACCATGGTCTGGGTGATGTCTTTGTCGTCGCTTGCTTTGGTCTGCAAGCCACCGCACTGACTGTCTACGCTCTTTATTTGGAAGTAGGGAAGACGGTGGTGTGCGAAATGCCGTGGACGCCTGCCCTCATCGCCGGATTGGGTGTAGGTCTATTGGCCAATAATATTTTAATAGCGAATAATACTCGTGATATGGAAACCGACGCCGCTTCGGCAAAAAAAACACTCGTCGTGCGCTGGGGACGAACCTTTGCGAAGCTTCACCACTCGTTTAATATGTTGGTGGGAATTCTTTGTCTTAATTACGTATTTGGCCCACTCCCACTCGTGATCATGCCCTTGGCATTTTGGCAGATGGCGGGATTTTGGAAGGCTCAAACGGCTGCAGAATTTATACCTTTTTTGGCCAGAGCGGCTGTTTTAATGCTTTTGACCGCAATTTTGTGTGTAACTGCGACTTGCCTCGGTTTGATACCGGTGAAATTTTAAGATACTTAATTTGTGATGGAGAAACCTAAATCATTAGTGACGGAATTAGAAAACTTGGTGGCCGATGCTCAGCGTCCCTCCTGGAACGAGTATTTCATGGCCACAGCTTTTTTAGTCAGCACACGATCTAGTTGTGATCGCTTGCATGTCGGTTGCGTGGTGGTGTCGACCGGTAAACATCCCAACCGATTAGTCGCCGCAGGTTATAATGGATTTCTTCCTGGTGCACCGCACGACTCTCATGTGCGCGATGGACATGAATTAGCGACCGTGCATGCCGAACAGAATGCCGTGGCCGATGCAGCCAAGCGCGGTATTTCTTTACAGGGAACCATTTGTTTTGTGACGCACTATCCTTGTGTGAATTGTGCAAAAATTTTAGCCGCGGCGGGTATCACCGAAGTACGTTATCGTCAGGACTACCGCAATGATCCGTTGGTCGCTGAACTTTTTCAGCAAGCGGGTGTGGTGGTGACGAAGTTGGATGTCTAATGCCTAAAAAAGCCCTATCATTAGCGGGTAAACTACTGGTTTCGCATCCGTTACAGCGCGACGAAAATTTTTGTGAATCAGTCGTTATGATTCATGACCATTCCGAAAAAGAGGGAGCAATGGGTTTTATTATTAATCGTCCCTGTGATAAGAAACTCGGCGAAACACAGTCAGAATTTTCTAATAGTCCGTTGGCGCTGATATCGATTCAGTGGGGCGGCCCTGTGTCAGTGGATCGAATGGCTTTAGGAGGTTGGAAATTCGCTTCGCGCGGTCCGGCTTTAATTCGCTACGGAATAAGCAAAGAAGAAGCGGCCAAATTTATTGCTGAAACCGGTTTCCAAGTCTTTGCCTATGTCGGTTATGCTGGCTGGTCGCCAGGACAGTTAGAAAATGAAATTAAACTCAATGCGTGGGTGGTGTGTCCCTTTGAGCGTGAGTTTGCGCAAATGCACGGGAAGGAGCTTTGGAAAGCTTTGCTTACTAAGCACCGCCCCGATTTACGTTTAACTTTAGAATCTCCGCCGAATCCCAGTCTGAATTAATCAGCGCGAATTCGAGAGTAAGATATCTAAATTCTGTAAAAGATTTTCACCGGCATTAAGACCATTGGCGGTGAGCATTTTACGGGCAATGAGTCGGGTTCTGTACTGTTGGTTGATGCCAATGATTTCGAATGTTTTATTGGGTATTTGTGGACTACCAGCGGGCAGTGCGACCCAGCGTTTAGGCAGGCCGTGCCAGGTAAATTCTACATACCAACCTTCAGCGGTTTTGGGGTCACCTTGCACGAGTCCAGGATAACGCGAAACAAAGTCTGGCGCTAACGGGGTGCGAATAGTGACGGCGAGAGCAGCGGGTAAACTTTTAATAATCTCAAGCGTGTTTACGCTGCGTTTTCCGAGAACGTAGGTGGGATCAAAGCCCGTTAAGTTTTGTCCATTCCACAGCCCATGCAGATTGGGATCACGTTTGAAGTTGAAACGACTCTTATACCAAGCGTTGAAAGAATCGGCTAAACGTAATCCCACTTCGAAGTGTAAATGCGCACGTTCAACCGGGATGGGGCTACTGGGCAAGGAAGTGTGTCCCATGATGGCGATGGCCTTGCCGCGCGCTACGTTATCGCCGACGCGTAATGTGGAATCGATTTTTGCGAGGTGGGCGTAGAGGCTGTACAATCCGATTTCAGCATTGTCGTGAACCAGAATAATATAACGGCCGTAGGGCCCGTTGGTGTCGTTGTTAACGTAGGCAACTTTGCCCGACATCGCTGCGAAAACGTAGTCGGCTGGCTCGCCATTGGCCTGTACTTGGTAGGGTCGAATATCGATACCCTCGTGAAAGCGTCGTCCCTCTTCGCGCACCATGCCGAAGCAGCCCGATTCGATTTTCCCCGTGGCCACAGGTTGAACGTAGTCTTCTAAACCCTGAATAATGCTGGTGTCCATCGACGTCGGCCACTGAACTTCAATCGCGGACACTCCGCCGACTAGGCCTAAAAATAACAGGAGAGTGCTTGCGAAATATCTCACTTTTTATCTTCCAGCTGGCGAATCAGTAAAATCGACTGGTTGAGCTCGCGACTGATTTCAAGGGCAGCTTCTTTGCTATTTTTTCCTTTGCGTTCGACGAAGAAAAATAAATTTCCGTCAACCACGCGATCTTCAATCGGCATAATACCTACGGCTTCGTCGTTGATTACTAAAACTAAGTGTTTTCCGCGAGCTTGGCGGGTAACGTCCATAATCATCGCGGCAGCGGTTCGGTTTAATTGGACGAGCAACGAAACGACACGCAAATCGGGCTCACCTGATTCTACGACTTCAGTATTAAGCAGATCTTCCGCGAGACTTAACTCTTTAGCGAGAATGGGAACAGTAACTCCACTGACGGGCAGGGTGACACTCTTCCGCATGATACGGCTGGAGGATTCTGGTGCCTCGACGTAAATTGAAGCGAAGTGTGAGGGGGGTGTAGTTTGACAGCCCGTAACGAATAAGAGGCTGAAGAAAACGAAAAAAGTAGAGTAGATTTTCATGTTTTGGATTAACCCACTAATAATTCGAGGGAACCGCTTACTTGTAAAAGGTGCTCAGGTTGTAAGTCGAGTGCTGGGACCATCAAAATTTGCTTAGTGGATTGGTGTTGGTATGGAATCAGTCCTAGTTCTGCGGGTCCGCTGGCTTTGATGATCCGTTTTCTTTCTAACAACAGGGCGAGAATATGTTTTAATACACCTTTATCGCCGCTGGGGTCAGCTGGGTCGTCGAAGAGTGAAAGGAAAAATTCTTCGCGCGAGGCGAGGAGTTGGGCGCGGAGGGCTTGTTCTTCTTCGCCGCGTTCTTTGACTTGGCGAGACCAGCGACCGAGCAATAAACCATCGGGTTTAAATTCGGTGGCGTATTCTTTAAGAACATCGCGACGTTCGATGGCGCCGCCGAGAGGTTTGAACACGATGCAGACAACGGAGTCGCCAACGTGAAGTTCTTTGCCTGAACTAGCACAGGTGTGTGAGAGTGATTTTACCTGCCATTCCATCTCATGAACATGAGCCAAGGTGGGCAGGTCGGGCAACCCGATTATGCGAGGTCGATACTTAATTGTGGAGCTGGTTCCACGGTACCTGCTTTCACACCATGGGGGTCGGCCCAGGCTGCAAAGGCAATCATACCCGCATTATCTCCACAGTACTTTGGCTCGGCTATCAGGAGAGGGAGTTTTCGTTTCTCGAGCGATTGGGCGAGAAGGTTACGCAGGGCACGATTGTTGGCTACACCGCCCGATAGTCCTACCGATTTGTAGGATTCGGAGTTGAGTGCGGATAGCATCTTGGCGTTCAGCTGACCGTGGATAGCGTCTTGGTAGCTTGCGCAGATGGATGGCAATTGCGATTTCACTTCTTCGTCCGACATTTTTTCGAGTTGGTAGCGCAGGGCGGTTTTTAAACCCGAGAAACTAAATCGAAGATCAGATTTTTCCGGCAAGCCACGAGGAAAAGAAAAACTTTGGTGATTACCTTTTTGTGCGTATTGTTCGATGAGTGCGCCGCCTGGATAAGGTAGGCCAAGTAATTTTGCACCTTTATCAAAAGCTTCGCCTGCAGCGTCGTCCACCGTTCGTGCGATGACGGTGATTTTTAAATCCTTGTCTAATTTTATGAGTAAAGTGTTACCGCCTGAAACGACTAAACCTAAATGCGGCAATAATTCTGCGCGAGCTTCGGAAAATTTTGAGGGATTGGCCGCGTGTAATTGAATGAAGACTGAATGAACGTGGGCGCGCAGGTGGTTGACCGTTTGAATGGGGCAATCGATTGCGACGGATAGTGCACGAGCCATGCTGATTCCCATGGAGAGGCAGGGAAGTAGTCCTGGGCCGCGGGTGACGGCGAGGGTTGTTATATTTGGAATATCAGCACGAAATTCTTCGAGGAGCAGGGGTAGTGCCGAGAGGTGCATGCGGCTGGCGAGGTCGGGCACAACTCCACCGAATTTTTCGTGGGAGGCTGCCTGCGAGCTAATGATTTCGCGAGCGATTCCCTTGGTGGGATCGAAGATGGCGAGCGCGGACTCATCGCAGGAACTTTCGATGGCTAAAATCATCTCTACCTAATACAGCCGAAAAACTCTTTCGGCTCAACCCTGTTTCGTCTGGCGGAACTTAAAACACTGGTTAACGATTAATGAGATGGAAAACGAGGAACGACATCGGGCCATTGTGGAGGCCTTACGTGCTGAGGCACGGCAAGGTCTGGTCCCCTTTGTCCGTTGTGTAGAGTTGGCTCTCTATCATCCAGAACTAGGCTATTATAGGGCTAATCGTGAACGTGTGGGTAAGACATCGGGTACTGATTTTACGACCGCTGCTGTACTGGGAAGTATGTTCGGCGAACTCATTGCCTCCGCAGCGGAAACCTTAGTCGGGAATACACGTGACTATACCTTGGTGGAGATCGGAGCGGAACCGGGGCAGAAACATTTCGACACCGTACGTGATCGATTTTCGGAAATTAAAACCATTCGTTTGGCTGATAAAATAATTTTACCCCCAAAATGTATTTTAGTGGCGAATGAATTGTTAGATGCGCAGCCCTTTAATCGTTTTATTTTCACTAATGGTAAGTGGTGTGAATTAGGAGTGCGCGTTGATGGATCTGAATTAACGGTGGAGCCACTTCCAGAATTTTCATCTGCACAAGCGAGAGAATTTGCGACACCATTACCTGCTGCGACGGAAGGATGGATTATAGATGCACCGTTAGCGGCAGAGACGCTTTGTCTGGAAATTTTAAAACAACCGTGGCAAGGGGCGCTGATTTTTTTAGATTATGGTAAGAGCGTGGCACAATGTTTAGAGTCATCACCCGCGGGTACGGCTCGATCCTATTATCGCCATCAGATGTCTGGCGATATTTTGACTCAACTTGGGTCACAAGATTTAACCTGCCATGTATTGTGGGACCGCATTACTTTAGTGTTTAATGAGCTAGGTTTGAAGAATGTGCAGCTCGACCGTCAGGAGGCCTTCTTTGTAAAGTATGCCGGGCGGGAAATGGAGCGCATTGCGTTATCGGGATCGACCGACCTGACCTCGCGTCTGCGGGCGTTGACGCATCCGGCCCACTTTGGTGCGAAGTTCCAGGTTCTTCATGGATGTCGTTAAAATACAATTGTTTTTCAATCTCTCACTCGACCTTGACGGAACAAACGGTTGAATAAGTTGTAACCCTGTTGCCCCCATGCGTACATTTTTTTCAACCCTCTTTGGGCTATTAGTTTTTGCTTCATGGTGTGAAGCTAAATCCGATGTGATTCAAGATTTCGAAGGCGACGGCTTTGATAGTTGGCAGACCACTGGGACGGCTTTCGGGTTGTCACCTATTGCGGGAAAAATGGATGGATTAGGTGGTGAGCTTCGCGGATACTCTGGTGAAAGTTTAGCCTGTTCTGCCCATGGTGGTTATGCAGCTACGGGCACGCTCACATCGCCTGAAATTACTATCAGTGATTCTTACATCGCTTTTCTGATTGGCGGAGGAAGTAATATCCAAACTTTGGCGGTACAATTACTGGTGGATGATAAAGTGGTTCGTTCAGCTACTGGACATAGTGGACTTACGCTTAGAACGGTTGTTTGGAGTGTAGCAGAATATAAAGGTAGAAAAGCAGTCATTAGAATCGTGGATAATGAAAATGGGGCATGGGGTTTTATTGCTGTGGATCGATTTACTTTTTCCTCTAAGGATAATCCAGGCATGTCGGCCAATGGCCGCCCTAAAGAAAAGTTGGATGGTAATTTGATTCCGGTTCCGAATGAAGCGAGTGCCGCAGCGATGGCCGGCGTTAAAATGTCTGTGGTCGCCAGTCATGCGGCAACAGGGGTTGGCTCACCTGCTGCATTTGTAGTGGCTCCTGATGGTCGCCTCTTTGTTTCTGAGACTTATCGTTATCGTCTAGGTGTTGAAGACGATCGTGCTAATCTCTATTGGTACCACGACGATTTAGCGAGTAGCACGACAGAGGATCGTCGTAAACTACTGGTGAAGTGGGCTGATAAAAAGCCAGCCGATTGGTACACCCGAAAATCAGAAAAAATTCGGCTTTTAACTCCATCCTCTACCGATGGCTCATTTGCTAAATCATCTATCTACGCCGAAGGCTTTAATGGCATGCTCGATGGAACGGCGGGGGGTGTTTTAATTTATGGGGACACCGTTTATTTTGACTGCATACCCAATATCTGGATTTTGCGTGATTCACCTGCAGAAGACAAAGCACAGGAAAAGAAAGTGCTACAGGATGGGTTTGGTGTAAAAATTTCGCTCTCGGGTCATGACTTAAGTGGCGTTGTCGTTGGATACGATGGGCGGATTTGGGGCTCAGTCGGTGATCGCGGTTTTAATTTTACCACCCGTGAAGGCAAAAAATATAATTTTAAAAATAAAGGTGCGGTTTTTCGTCACGAACCTGATGGCTCAAACTTTGAGGTCGTGCATACAGGATTAAGAAATCCTAAAGAAATCGCCTTCGATGAATTTGGCAATTTAGTCACTGTAGATAATAATTCTGATCAAGGGGACGAAGCACGTATTGTATACATTGTCGAAGGCGCTGACTCAGGTTGGGAAATGGAGCACCAAGCGATGCATACATTCCACAGTTCAATTGGATTAGAAGTTCGCCCACCCTCACGATGGATGACGGAGAGAATGTGGGAGTTACAAAACTCACAACAACCTGCTTATATCATTCCGCCATCGGGTTATATTTGTGCAGGTCCGTCGGGAGTGTCTTATTATCCTGGAGTTGGATTTTTGGAGTCGGAACGCGGACATTTTCAAGTCTGTGATTATCGCGGATCGTCACCAGCATCGGGTGTTTGGTCATTTAAACTCGAGCCTAATGGTGCGGGCATGAAGTTGGCTGAATCGCATAAATTACTTTGGGGAATTGCCGCTACCGATGTGGACTATGATTGGAAGGGTAGACTTTTGGTTTCGGACTTCATTGGTGGCTGGGAATCCCATGAAGACGGTCGTATCGTCGCACTAGAAGTCACTCAGCCTAAAAATGTCGATGCCGTGGTTGAGGTTGAGAAAATCGCAGCGACTGATTTCGGGAAGAAATCTTCTAAAGAATTAGCTCAACTATTGGCCCATGCCGATAGGCGTATCCGGCTTATGGCGCAGCTCGAGTTAAGCCGTCGCAATGATGCAATGGATTTATTTACCAAAGCGACTCAGTCTTCGAATCCGATTGAGCGACTCCATGGTGTCTGGGGTTTAGGTATTATTGCCCGACGTGGTTCCGCAATGTCGCCGTCCGAGAATTGGAAAAAATCTGAGCAACCTGCGACCACCCTCGAGCTACGCACCGATGCATCCAAAGTTTTAATTTCTTTATTAAGTCATACTGACCTAGAAGTACGTGCGAATGCTATTCGTGCACTCAGTGAGGCTCCGGTAGTTGGGAATGATTTACCCTTTACTCAATTAATTCTCGATTCATCGCCTAAAGTAAGAGCAATGGCGTCGATTGCTGCGGGAAGATTGGGCGCGGATAAGTTCCTGTCTGAAGTTTGCCAAATGCTTAAGGAGAATGCCGACAAAGACCCTGTATTGCGTCACGCGGGTGTCATGGCGATTGATGGAATGTGCAAATCAAGCGAAGCCCTTCTGGACTTGGGTAAAAATGAAAATGATTCGATTCGCTTGGCTGTAGTGCTCGTACAACGTCGTCGATCGGACGTCAATGTTACGCAATTCATCCATGATAAATCTCCCGTGGTGGCCGATGAGGCCATTCGTGCAGTTTATGATTTATCCCTTGATGCCGTTCGTCCAAACGTTGCGGCTTTATTAGATAGTTATCAAGAGAGGGAGTGGACTCCTTTCATGCTTCGTCGGTTGATTCATAATGCTTATCGAGTGGGTGGCGTAGAAAATGCAAAACGCGTGACAACTATCGCCCTAGATAAAAAATTACCGGCTGAAGTTCGCGTTGAGGCTTTGAGATTAATGTCCCTTTGGACAGATCCTTATCCGGTAGATCAGTTAACAGGCCATTGGAGTCCACTTGCTAAACGTTCGAATGATGAAGTGGTCGGTGTACTCAACACCGCACTTCCTCGTCTGGTAGAAGGAGACTCTGATATGATTATGACCTCACTAGAACTGGTCACCATTTATCATTTAAAGACTGAGGTTTTATCGGATGAAGTTTTACGTAATATTTTAGCTAATTTAACACTCTCGGGTTCAACGCGAGCCAAAGCCCTGGAAATGTTATTGGCCCGTGAGCCCGCAGATACGGTTCAGATTATTTCTCGCTATACTCATGATATTAAAGACGAAGTGGCAGTGCGGGCTTTAAGTGAATTAACCCGTCGCGATATCAAGGCTGGTTTTGCCGCAATCAAGGTAGTGGTTAACCGGGGTTCAGTCTTACAACGTCAAGGTGCTTGGAAAATTTTAGCTCAACTGCAAGTGGAGGGCGTAGATGATTTATTCGTTGAGTATTTAAAACTTCTTCAAGCCACCCTAGGTGTTTCGCCTGCAGCTTTAGAACTTCTGGATGCCGCTGCTCAACGCAAAGAAGATACTGTGAAAGTTGCATTGAGTAATTTCCAGGATTCTCAAAATAAGTCTCCAGAAAAATTAACCCGTTGGTTGCCGTCACTTGAAGGTGGCGATCCGATTAATGGTTTTGCGCTCTACCAAACCTTGCCTACTGGACAGTGTATGCGTTGCCATAAAGCAGCCGCTAAACGTAGCCAAGGTTCACATAATGTAGAAGGCGAAGCTGGACCTAATTTAGCGGGCGTTGCTAAGCGTGGGGATCGACGTTACCTCCTTGAGTCTGTAGTTTTCTCCAATGCAAAAGTCGTATCAGGTTATGGCATTGTGAGTCTCGATTTAGCTAACAATGTTAATTTGGTTGGAACACTGATTCAGGATAAGCCTGAGTTTGTTGATGTAAATGCCTCGGGTAACTTATGGCGGATTAACCGTAAGGACATTAAGTCGATGACTCCGCCGGTTTCGGGAATGCCTCCGTTTGATGCACTTTTAAAGCCTGCTGAAGTGAGAGATTTAGTCGCTTGGTTGGCTACACTCGATAACAGTCCGGATCTCCCTAAGCCGAAAGAGCCGAAGGTTTTAGACATCTCTACGTTGAAGCCAGCTGCTAAATAATATTAACAATAAAAAAGCCCCGGAAATCCGGGGCTTTTTGTTTAAGTACTTCGCGCTTAAGCGATGGTAACTTCTTTGCTGAGATAAACGTCCTGAATGGTGTGCAGGAGTTTTGCACCTTCGCTGATGTCGCGTTGGAAAGCTTTACGACCCGAGATGAGGCCTTGGCCACCGGCGCGCTTATTGATGACGGCAGTTTTAACGGCTTCAGCGAAGTCGTTATTAC
>CAIOLH010000150.1 GCA_903859115.1 uncultured Opitutia bacterium
CCTGATGGCGTTGATCGTCCTCACCCGATGAACTCTGACCAAGCTAAGAAATCCAGCATCATGGTGGTCGGATTCAACTTCGGTTGCGGAAGCTCCCGCGAACACGCTCCTCAGTCACTCTGGCGCTTTGGTTTCAAAGCTTTCGTCGGTGGTAGCTTCGCCGAAATTTTCTTCGGTAACTCCACCACGCTCGGCGTGCCTTGCATGACTCTTTCTAAAGACGACCTCGCTCAACTGTCTGACTTCGTTCAAAAGAATCCGAATATTGAAGTGACGGTTGATGTTGAAAAATTAACCGTCACCGCCGGCGAAAAATCTTGGAAGGCCTCCATTGCAGCTTCTGCTCGTGAAGGCTTAGTTACTGGCAAATGGGATCCGATTGCTGATTTACTCGAAGGTGCTCCTAAGGTTGAAAAGACCGCAGGCACTCTCGCTTACGTTACCAAAAACTAATTATATAAATCAGTTCATAAAAAAGCCCACTGACCGTGGGCTTTTTTATTAGTGGCGGAAGTGGCGCATTCCCGTGAAGACCATCGCCATGCCATGAGCATCGGCTGCGGCAATGACTTCAGCATCCTTCACCGAACCTCCCGGCTGAATCGCACAAGTTGCTCCTGCCTCAGCTGCCGCGATTAAACCATCAGGGAAGGGGAAGAAGGCGTCGGAGCACACCGCTGAACCTTGTAATGAGAGTTTGGCCTCCTGGGCCTTCCAGACGGCAATGCGCGATGAGTCCACACGTGACATCTGACCCGCACCCACGCCGAGCGTGCGTTCCTTGCCGGTGTAAACGATTGCGTTGGATTTGATGTGTCGGACGACGCGCCAGCCGAACATCATCGCGGCCATTTCATCCGCAGTGGGCTGACGTTTGCTGACCACTTTAAAGTCTCTCGCATTAATGGGCTTTTGATCGCGGTCTTGAACGAGAACTCCGCCAATCACCGCGCGCACTTCGCGTAAGCTGTCGGCACGTAGTCCAACTTTGGCTTTCATGAGTCGGAGATTTTTCTTCTTACCGAAAATAGCTAAGGCATCTGCATTGAATTCAGGTGCGATAATCACTTCTGAGAAAATTTCGGCAATCGCTTCCGCTAATTCTTTATCCACCGTGCGATTGGCGACAATGATTCCGCCGAAGGGTGCCTGACGATCAGTTTCAAACGCTTTGTGCCATGCTTCAACTAAAGTATCGGCTGAAGCGACACCACAGGGATTGGTGTGTTTGAGAATCGCTAAAGTTGGACGTTCGAATTCACCAATGAGATAGGTGGCCGCAGTAATATCCAAAATATTATTATAGCTGAGCTCCTTGCCTTGCAGTTGCTCGAATACTTCGTGGAAAGATCCGTAAAGTGCCGCTTGTTGATGAGGATTTTCACCATAACGCAGACGCTGGGCAATGGGCAGGGTAGTACTGTAAATGGCTGGTAAACCTAAGATATTTCCTAGGCCGGGCTGAGCTTGAGATTCTAAATAATTAGCAATCGCTGCATCGTAAGCTGAGGTGCGTTGAAATACTTTGAGCGCAAGCTGACGACGGAGATCTCCAAGGGTCGAAGGATTTTCTAATGCCGCTAAAACTTTTTCGTAATCCGTCGGATCGGTCACGACCGTAACCGCGGAATGATTTTTTGCCGCACTGCGCAACATCGATGGACCACCGATATCGATGTTCTCAATCGCATCTTCAAAAGTACAATCCGCTTTTGCAACGGTACTTTCAAACGGATATAAATTCACCACG
>CAIOLH010000151.1 GCA_903859115.1 uncultured Opitutia bacterium
CTTTGCTCGCACTCCCGTGGCCAGTAATAGCTAACTTAATGCGTTTCGGGGCGTATTCCTTAACCTGAATATTAAGTCGAGCGAGGATACTTAGCGCAGCTCCACGCGAGGCACCCATGGCTTGAGCGGTCCGAAAATTTTGCACGTAAATGGTTTCTTCAATAGCCGCTTGATCTATCTTAAATTTCTCAGTCATCCCTTCGACTGCTTCAGCAATTTTACCCAAGCACTCAATCGCACTAAACTTAGGCGTAATTTTTACCGTGGTACTCGCCAATAATTGGTAAGGCTCGGTTCGAGAATCAATCACGGCGAGACCAGTCCCGCGGAGTGAAGGATCAATACCGAGAATGATGCCACGCACGCCCCGTTGGGAATTTTTCTCTACTACCTTTTTAGTGCGGGTTGATTTACTGGCCGATGAAGTAACGCGAGCTCCGCCTTTAAGGTGTGCCGTCCAAAGCGCGCGCGAAGATTTCCGAGCCATACGAGAGGTTTAGATTTAATTACCTCAAAAGCAAAGGGTAATTCTCAAGGTTGCTTATTTCGATTTTATTAAAATAGTGAATCAGATGCGGTTGGGATTACTCCATTTACTCTTAGCGGTCACTTTATGGGGAGGTGAAGTTCCCGTGGTTGTTCGTGAAGTTCAAGAAATGGATGCCTTTCAGCTGCAAGCCTCCGCTAAAGTAGATAAAAAATTAGTTCCTGAATGCTCCGCACTTTGGGCCAGTCAGCAAAATCCTGGAGTGTTTTGGACTCTTTCTGATTCGGGCAATAAACCAGAAATTATTCCGGTTCGGAGCGACGGATCTTTGGCTTGGGGTGCGAAGGGTATTACGATTAAAGGCGCAAAGAATTATGATTGGGAGGCCCTCACGGGCGACGCCGATGGCAATATGATCGTGGCGGATGTGGGGAATAATATCTCCAACCGCCGTCAACTAAACCTGTATCTATTCAAAGAGCCTTCCGCCCAAAATCCAGAAGTCACCGAGGTTAAAACGGTTTCTTTTATCTGGCCTGATCAAAAAGAATTTCCTGATTCGGAATTAAAACACGATTGTGAGTCGGTATTTAAAATCAGAGGTAATATTTATTTTCTCACTAAACACCGCCGCGATACTTTCACCGAATTGTGGCGCATCGACATTCCTAAATCGAACGAGCAGGCCAAATTAACCAAACTAGCGCAATTCGACGCGAAGGGCATGGTTACAGACGCTTCGGTCTCTCCTGATGGTAAGAGCTTGGCTATTTTAACATACCGAGCGGTTTGGGTAATCACCTTACCCGCGACTGGGGAAAACTTTTTTGACGGCTCGATGAGTTATACGCCGCTCTCTCCTCCATTACTCTCATGGCAGATTGAGGGTTGTGCGTGGTTGGATGCACAGACCTTGTTGGTGGGGTCGGAACAAGGAGACTTATTTAAAATACCCCTCAGTGCTTTGAAACCCGTTAAATAAAAAGAACGAAGACCCAAGAGCCTTCGTTCTTTTTATTTAGAATATCGTTTAGACTTAGAGAGCTTTCGCAGCAGCGACTACAGCTTCTTTGGTCATACCACATTCTTTCATGGCGATATCGCCAGGAGCACTTAGGCCGAAGCGATCGGTGCCGAGGGCTTTACCGGTGATGCCCACATAGCGACCCCAGGAAATAGTTACACCCGCTTCAATGCTGACGCGTTTAGCACAGCTCGAAGGAAGAACTTCTTCATGATAAGACTTAGGTTGGCGAGCAAAGGCTTCCATGCAAGGCATCGAAACCACACGAACGCCGGCACCTAATTCTTCAGCAGCAGCGAGAGCGAGTTGGAGTTCGCTACCGGTACCGATGAGGATGTGAGTGAGTGCGGCAGTTTCTTTGCGTGCGATGTAAGCACCTTTGAGTGTGCCTTGGCGACGGGTCGAAACAGGAATGCTGTCGAGCGATGGAACGTTTTGACGTGAGAGAATGAGAGCTACAGGGCCATCGCGACGAGCCACTGCGTGAGCGAAGGCTGCGGCAGTTTCTTCAGCATCGGCTGGACGCATCACATCGAGATTAGGAATGCAACGCAGAGCGCTGACAGTCTCAACCGGTTGGTGGGTAGGTCCGTCTTCACCCACGCCCACGGAGTCGTGCGTGAAAATGTAGAACGCTTGAAGTTTGGCTAAGGCAGCAACGCGGATGGAAGGACGGAGATAATCCGAGAACGTAAGGAAGGTTGCGCCTGATCCTTTGAAGATTCCGTGGTAAGCAATACCGTTGATGATTGCACCCATCACGTGTTCGCGAATTCCGAAGTAAAGATTACGACCAGCCGGTGTTGCGATGTCGAAGTCACCGACATCCTTAATGTAATTCTTGGTTGAGCCGTGTAAGTCGGCAGAACCAGAAAGAACGAGAGGGGAGGCTTTAGCGACGGCGTTGATGCAAGTTTCACCCGATACGCGAGTGGCTAGTGCGTTC
>CAIOLH010000152.1 GCA_903859115.1 uncultured Opitutia bacterium
AGCTTTTCTCCGTCGCATGGCAAATCGAATTATCGAACTCGACCGCGGAAAGCTCATGAGTTGGTCTTGCGATTACGATACCTACTTAGTTCGAAAAGAAGAATTGTTCATCGCCGAAGAAAGACAAAAAGCAGCCTTCGATAAAAAGCTTTCTCAAGAAGAAGCTTGGTCACGCAGAAGTCCAGGCGCTCGTCGTACCAAGTCCAACGCCCGTATGGAGGCTTTAAAAGTTCTCCGACAAGTCCGCGCCGATATGCGCAGTGCGACAGGCGCTGCTAAAATGGAAATCAGCACCGCGGATCGCTCGGGGGAACGCGTTGTAGAAGCTGAAAATATCGAATTTTCCTACGGAAATGACCAGAAAGTGATTCGCGATTTCACCCTGCGTTTAAATCGCGGAGATAAGGTGGGTCTCATTGGCCCCAATGGTGCCGGCAAAACTACTTTAGTTAAAATGTTAATGGGCCAACTCCAACCCACAGGTGGAAATATTAAATTCGGAACGAAACTTGAAGTCGTTTACTTCGATCAAATGCGCGGGTTGATTAACGATAATTTAACCGTCGCGGAAAACCTCGCTGGAGACTCTGACACAGTTGAAGTTCAAGGACGCTCCCGTCACGTCATCAGCTACCTCCAAGATTTCTTATTCGAACCTACCCGCGCTCGTTCCAAAGCCAAAGTGCTCTCGGGTGGTGAACGTAATCGACTTCTCTTGGCGCGTCTCTTCACCAAGCCTGCAAATGTTTTGGTTCTCGATGAACCGACCAATGATTTAGACGCCGAAACTTTAGACGTACTTGAAGACCTGCTGGTTGAATACAAAGGCACACTCATTATTGTCAGTCACGATCGGGACTTCCTGGATAACGTTGTCACGAGTACGCTCGTCTTTGAAGGCAATGGTATCGTTACCGAACATGCGGGTGGTTATACCGATTGGCGTAACGAAGTGGAACGAATCGCAAACAGTAAACGCGGACAACCCACCGCTGCAAAAGCTACTTCACCAGCGCCCGAAACTAAACCCGCAGCTGGTAAATCAGTTAAATTGAGCAATAAAGACCGCCAAGATATCATCGAACTTCCTGGCAAGATTGCCGAACTAGAAGCGGAACAATCAAAAATTGCCGCTCAGTTAGCCGATCCAGAAGTTTACAAAAATGGTGGAGCACTTTTTGCTGAATTACAAAAGCGCCTACAAACGATTGATGCCGAACATAACCTTGCCGTGCAACGTTGGCTAGAACTCGAATCTCGAAAGGGTTAATTTTTAATCTTAGTCAGGTGCAGTGAACGATAAGTAAGTTCACCAGTTAGAGCATCGCGATAAAGTCTCGACCCCTTTACGCCCGCAAAATCAAGAGCGAGTTTATGCCAATATTTAGGTAAACAGTCTTCGACCATCTGGGTATAGCGTGGTGTATTTAATTCCATACCACGAATAATTTCGGGATTAATCAGACGCATCTGATTCACGTGCAGTGAGGCCTGACCAAATAAATCCTTCATCCACTCCTCTACCCCACTTTCATAGCGTAAATCAGCGTAAACGAATTGCCCACCTGGTTTTAAAACACGGGCGACTTCTTTTAAGAATTGAGAAAAACTTGGATAGCAATGTGAGGCTTCCACATTGATGACCACGTCAAAACTTTCATCAGCGAAAGGTAAGTTCATCGCATCCCCTTGCATAAATTTTAATCTAGGGTCGGCGTGACGACCTCGACAATATTCAATAGCTGCCGGATTTAAATCCATCGCCGTATATTCAAGAGGTTTCAAATATCGGGTAAGGTACGATGCCCCGCCGCCATGTCCGCAACTCACCTCGAGCACTCTTTTATTTTTAAAATCTGCGGACGAAGCAATGTGATGATAAAGCTGAATATTAGGTCGATTCTGTTCATCCGAAACTTCCAACGGAATCTGCATACGCGGATCACTCTCAAATGCATAATTCAGAAAATCAATCCCTTGGCTTTTCACTTTTCGGGTGAAATAAGGATACCACCACTGCCAAAGTTTTTGGCGAAAATACGGGCGCGCTAAAATGGATTCAATGAGTGCCATTATTGCCAGACTCCTTGTGTTTTAAGTTCACGCGTGGCGGCCTCAGCCCAACCACGATTGGCAACCGGACTCGCGGGACTAGGATGCAAGACTTTCGCAAATTGAATGGGATAACCCTCAAGCGCTTCACGGGCCCGTGTTTCTGCGTATCCACCCACACCCACGATGGTTTTAATTTTCATCTCAGTCACCAACACTCGCAGATAGGCATCACACGCTTCGTTAACTGAACGAATCGATTCAGCCGGAAGTTCTTCCGGGACAACATTGCGTCCAATTTTGGTATTTTCGATAAAGAGCAATGGATTGTAATTATGAACCCAGTGATCCTTGAAAAACTTATCGGCGGTTCCAAATCGTTCTTTAAATAATCCCCAAAGTCGTCGTCCACTTACTTCCGACCTCGTACAAGCAAAGCCCGTAACTTTTTTACTAGGATGCTCCCGGTCGGGTCGCCCCACTGGCCGCTCCAAACCCATCCAGTCGCGTACCGACTCAATTTCTCCAAAAGGTATTCCCGTCTGCGCCATTCCAAATGGCCCTGGGTTCATCCCTAAAAAAAGCACTTTTTTCGGTCCCGTCGCACCATACTGTGTCAAATACGCTTCGTGTGACTCCCACGCGTAGTCCAAGGGACTGTAAACATAATCAGCCGGACTGGGAAATTGGAGGTCACGTAGTTGTGAACGCAATTTTATTGTAGCTTTGATTATGTCGGACGCGGACATGGACCTATCACAATCCTATGTCGCCAAGGGGTCGAGTCCGAAGGTGAAACTTACCACGATTTCCCCTTGCACTCTCGGCGAGACAATTAAATGTCTGACGCTCTACACACGTGAGCAAACAACCGTCTTGGACCATCAAACACGCCGAAGATTACTACGGCTTCAAACGCTGGGGAGGTAACAACTTCTCCGTCGACACCCAAGGGAATCTTTGTGTTCACCCGAAAGGCGATCATCGAAAAATTCGCATCGCTGATATTGTGAAGGAAGCGGAAGCATCGGGCTTAAAACCGCCCCTCACCATTCGTGTTCAAGATTTACTACGTCAACGCGTCACCCAAATCAACGAAGCCTTTCGTCGCGCAATCGAAGAAGAAGATTACCACGCACGTTATCGCGGAGTTTTCCCGATTAAAGTAAATCAACTGCGCGAAGTCGTAGAAGAAATTCTCGATGCGGGTGAAGAATACGATTTCGGATTAGAGGCTGGATCTAAACCAGAACTCATCATCGCCCTCGCACTCCTCGAAAATCGCAAAGCATTGCTCATCTGTAACGGTTACAAAGATGAAGAGTATATCGAGCTCGCCTTGATGGGTCGCCGCCTCGGCAAACAAACGATTATCGTCGTTGAACAACTCTCTGAAGTAGATGCGATTATCCGCATTGCCCGACGCATGGGCGTGCAGCCTCACATCGGTATTCGCGTTAAACTAACCACAGCCGGCGAAGGTAAATGGGCCGACAGTACGGGCGAAAATGCCAAGTTCGGCTTAACCGCCTCTGAAATTGTCGTCGCAGCAGAGAAATTAAACAAAGCGAAGATGAAGGATGCGCTGCGCCTCGTTCACTTCCACATCGGCTCACAAGTTCCCAATATCGGAACCATCAAAAAAGCGGTTACCGAAGCTGCACGTTTTTACTGCGAACTTAAACGCATGGGCTTCCCCATGGGTCTTCTCGATGTCGGTGGCGGTCTCGGTATCGATTACGATGGCAGTCGTTCTGCTTTCGAGTCCTCCATGAATTACAGCATGGACGTGTACGCACGCGACGTCGTTGCGAACATCAAACAAATTTGCGAAGAAAGTAAGATCGAAGTTCCTGATATTGTTTCAGAGTCTGGTCGCGCCTTAGTCGCTCCTCACTCGATTTTAATTTTCGAAGCTGTGGATCGTATTTCACGCGATGAAAATTTAGAAGGCAAGCCCAGTGCTAAGGCTCACCAAATCGTCAAAGAGTTAGAAGCGATTCGAAAAAACAAACGTAAGTTCGATCCTCTCGAGCGTTATCACGACGCAAAACAAAAACGCGAAGAAGCCCATGCCCGCTTTAATCTCGGTAATTTAAAATTAGAGGACCGTGCGATGGCTGACCGACTTTTCTGGGACATATGCCGACAAATCCGTCAAAGCCTCTCCAGCACCGCTGACATTCCTGATGAACTCGCCCAACTCGATTCCATGTTGGCCGAGCAGTACGTCTGTAATTTCTCCGTATTCCAATCGCTGCTCGACCACTGGGCTCTCGATCAACTTTTCCCTATCGCACCGATTCACCGTCTGAATGAGCGTCCTTCCGTTCAAGCGACGCTGGTTGATATCACCTGCGATTCCGATGGTAAGGTGGATGACTTTATTGATCTCGAAGACGTTCGTCGCACTTTAGCACTTCACCCTCTTAAAGAAGGTCAACCCTACTACATCGGCGCCTTCATGGTCGGTGCGTATCAAGATATCATGGGCGACTTGCATAATCTGTTCGGTCGAGTCAATGAAGCCCACGTTTTCTTAGAAGATGACGAAGAAGACGGTTTCTATATCGAAGAAAGTATTCCTGGTTACTCCGTGGGACGTATTCTCGATATGATTCAATATAATTCCGAGGATCTTTGTCGCATGCTTAAACGTCAG
>CAIOLH010000153.1 GCA_903859115.1 uncultured Opitutia bacterium
CCAATCTAAAAGCAGGAGGACCCGAGTCCGTACCCATTGCACTTTATTAACCGGCCAAACGGCGTGGTGGCAATGGGACGGATCGAGACCAAATTACTCAGCGTTATAGAACTTCAAGGCTAAGCGGCTATCGTTAGCCACGTCAGCAGGAAGTGGGTAGTAACCATCTTTAACCGTGATTTCTTGGCCTTGTTTCGAAAGCACGAAGGTGATGAATTCGCTGGTGAGCTTGTCCATGTCCTTGTTCGGAGCTTTGTTAACGTAGACGTAAAGGTAACGAGCTAATGGATAGGTACCGTTGAGGCAGTTTTCGTAAGAAGGCTCAACGAAAGATCCGCCGTCCTTGATGGTTAAAGCTAAAGCTTTAACACCTGAAGTTTTGTAACCGATACCGGAGTAGCCTACAGCACTGATGTCTGAAGCAACGCCTTGAACTACCGCTGATGAACCAGCTTGTTCTTTAACGGAACCTTTGTAGTCGCCGTTTTGTAAAACTTTTTCTTTAAAGAAACCGTAAGTGCCGGAAGCGGAGTTACGACCAAAGATTGAAATAGTCTTACCAGCGAGATCGCCATTAGCACCGACAGCACCCCAAGTGTCAGCAGCTTGTGCACCACGCTTACGAGTGGATGAGAAAATTGCGTCAACTTGCGCGAGGCTGAGACCAGTGAGCGAGTTATCTTTGTGAACGAAAACGGCGAGAGCGTCGATGGCTACGGCAATCTTGGAAGGCTTGTAACCGAACTTACCGGAGAAAGAAGCCACTTCGCTGGACTTCATCTCGCGACTCATAGGTCCGAGTTGAGCAGCACCTGAAGTTAAAGCGGTTGGAGCAGTAGAAGAACCTTTACCTTCGATTTGAATGTTTACGTTAGGATATTTTGCTTTGAAACCTTCAGCCCAGAAAGTCATCAAGTTATTCAAGGTGTCGGATCCAACTGAATTTAAATTACCAGAGACGCCGGAACTAACTGCGTAGTCTGGAAGTGTAGCATCAACCTTAGTTTGTGCGGAGAGCACAGATCCTGTGAAAACGAGGAGGGATAGAGACAATAATGAGTGTTTCATAGAGGGTCTAAACTATACCATTACAGTGTTACGAACCGGTGACGACCATGTACCACTTGAGGTTAATTTTAAACACTAAAGACCCTTAAAATACTCTTTTAAGTAATCCGAAGAGCGCATTTCGGCAGTATCTAGGGGCAAACCAGGATTCACTTGAGGCTGATTGCATCCTGTTTCCGACAGCCACGCATTTCGAAGCACCACCATACTTTTGTAAAGTGGTCTATTTTTGGTCGTATCAGAAATTAAGGGAGTATCTTTTACCCACCTCATATTGGCCGCCAATCCATCCCAAACAGCACGCGCAATCAAGCTGTGCCCTTTTTCCGTCGGGTGCACTCCGTCGTTAGCATAAATAAATTTAGGATCCGCACGTTTAGCATTATTATATTCCGACCATAAACGCCAGTGCACATCAACCACCTGCCAACCCGCTTTACGTTGGGCAACCATCCAAGCGGAATACGTCTGCAAAACTTTCTCATACTCTTCTACCTTCGGTAATTTATCGGGAGCATAAAGTGAGGGAGTTAGTAAAATAATTTTTGCGCCTGACTTGATGCACTCATCTCTTAAATTTGTAATCCCCTCTTGGAATGCTTTGAATCGTTTTTCGTCCAAAGGTAAGTAAATGCCGTCATTCATTCCGTACTGCGCAATCACGAGCGTGGGCTTATACTGACTCAAAACACGCCCTAACCTGTTCTTTAAATTCGGTCGTAAAAAGCTACCGCCTGCATGACCCGGCTCAGAGAGTCCCGAAACCGTTTCACTGGGGAGTGCCATATTCACAATACTCACGCGAGCATACCCTTTTTGCGCACGTATGGCTGACTCCACTTCTACCACCCATCCACCATTATAAGTATTATCATCTCCTAAAAATAATATGCGTGGCTCGGAACTATCCGCATAAAGGGCGGGATGTATCCAAATCAGACAGATTAAAAGCAACCATGGCATGGACTTCACCATGAACGTTTACAAGCGGGAGAGAAAGTGATTTAAATAAAAGTTATTAACGACCAACCTAGGCCATTAAATACTTTCTGGCTGATTTGCGGTTTTTCCTTAAAAAGCTAAATAAATAAGACTTTGAGTTCACCCATCCACATCAAGGGCGCCCGCACCCATAACCTCAAAAACGTCGAACTCATCATCCCTCGACATCAGTTGACGGTGATTACAGGCGTGAGTGGATCCGGCAAATCATCGCTGGCTTTTGATACCCTACATGCCGAGGGCTCGCGACAATACTTGGAATCCCTTTCGGCCAAAGCACGCGGCCTGCTTGAATCTGTCAATCGACCCGACATCGATTTCATCAAAGGCCTCTCCCCTGTCATCGCCATCGCCCAACGCACTC
>CAIOLH010000154.1 GCA_903859115.1 uncultured Opitutia bacterium
AGTTTTTCTGCTTTCTCATCAGTCTCGCCTTCAATGGCTGAACTATCACCCATTTGCGGGAGAGCGACATAGCCACCGAGGGGAATCCACGAAACGCGGTAATCAACGCCGTCTTTTCCGGTCCATCCAAAAATCTTTGGACCAAAGCCAATCGAGAATCTTTCAATTTTTAATTTACGCCAGCGGGCGGCGAGAAAGTGTCCTAGTTCGTGAACGAAAATCGACCCACCAAAAAAGAGGGCGAGCAGTGCGATGCCGCGAAGGGAGCTGAGGATTTCGGATAAAGAATTATTTTCCATGAAAAGTTTTTAGCGCGCGAGGCGTTGGATAAGTTGTGTAGTGAGTGAGCGTGCTTCGGCGTCGGCTTGAAGAACATCGCTTAACGAAGAAGGTTCCCGGGTTTTGGATTGGGTCAGGGTTTCCTCAATCAGACGTGCAATATCGGTAAAAGCAATTTTTCCTTCAATGAATGCGCTGACAGCTATTTCATTAGCGGCGTTAAAGATCGCGGGGGCAGTACCGCCAATGGTGGCGACTTGTTGGGCGAGACGTAAGCAGGGGTAGCGTGCGGGGTCGGGAGGCGACATGCTTAGCGTCAGTAATTCATTTAAGTTAAGACTACGCGCAGGACAGGGGAGACGCTTAGGATAGAGCAGGCAGTCTTGAATCGGATACGCCATATCAGGCGGAGAGAGTTGGGCTTGGAGGGTTCCGTCCGTGAGCGTGATTAGAGAGTGGATAATGCTCTGCGGATGAATCACGACATCGATCTGTGAAACAGGCATATTGAACAACCATTGGGCTTCGATAATTTCTAAACCCTTATTGGCCATCGTGGCTGAATCGATGGTAACTTTCGGACCCATATTCCAATTCGGATGTTGGAGAGCCTGAGCGGGTGTAACACTCTTTAATTGTTCGATCGGTGTATCACGAAATGCGCCACCCGAAGCGGTTAATACCAGTCGCGCGATTTCTTGTTTCGGTTTATCGCGCAAGAGTTGGTGAATGGCATTATGTTCACTGTCGACAGGAAGTAAGCGTGAACCTGATTTCTGGGCAGCGGCGGTGATAAATTTTCCGGCGAGAACGAGTAATTCTTTGCTCGCGAGTGCGATATCTTTTTTGGCGGCGATGGCGGCGAGGGTGGGTTGCAGTCCGGCGGTGCCGACGACAGCGGAGACCACTGTTTTAACTTCGGGCAAGCAGGCGACTTCGGTGAGTCCTTCAATGCCTTCTAAAATTCGTACGCCACTAAATTCTCCTGAAGCGCGAGCGTCTGCGGCGGCGGCAGGATCGGCCAAGGCAATCGTCTTAACATTAAATTCTTTGACCGGTGCAATCAGTTCGCGCCAACGAGAATGTGCGGCGAGTCCAGCTACCGATAAAAGGGTCGGATGGGCACGAACCACTGCGAGGGTAGTTGTTCCGATTGAGCCAGTGGCCCCGAGGATAGCAATAGGCCTAGTTTCCATGCACGCAGAGTGGTTTTAAGGCAAGCGTGCCAACACCCAGTGGCAAGCAGGTTTAACGGCGAATCTAATCAATTATTGCTTCTCCGCTTGTCCTTTTGATGCGGTTTGGTTGCCTATCTCT
Organism: uncultured Opitutia bacterium; assembly: GCA_903859115.1. The sequence goes on from CAIOLH010000154.1 coordinate 1,597, forward strand.
CATGGCAACTGAGCCTCAAGACCTAAAAGGGCTTTCCCACCTCGGGAATACCCAAAATAAACCACAGCAAACGTTAGAGACTTTTCCTAATCGTAATCTGGGAAGACATTACGTGGTCGAACTTTCGACGAGTGAGTTCACCTGTCTCTGTCCAGCGACCGGTCAGCCTGACTTCGCCAAGATTTCGATTCAATATATTCCTGGTCCAAGAATCGTAGAATCCAAGTCACTCAAATTATATTTTTGGAGTTATCGTCAACAAGGTGTGTTTCATGAACACCTGACCAATAAAATTTTAGACGATCTCGTAGCAGCTTTAGATCCAGTGTGGTGTCAGGTCACAGGTGCTTTTGAAGTGCGCGGTGGTATTGCGATTTCTGTTCGCGCCGAACACGGGAAAAAACCTCAAGCGTGAAGCGACGTCCCGTCCAGAGTGATGACGGGGAACCCGCTCACTGGCCCGGTTCAGAGCAAGTCTCAGATTATTTGAGCCGCCAACTATCGGCTCGTCGACTGGCGGCACGCACCTGTTTAACTTATGGTCGTTCGTTAAAAGGTTTTGCGCTTTGGATGAAGAGCAATGGCGGTTGGGATGGCGATTGGTCGAAGTTGACTGCGCGAAATTTAAGAGACTTCGTGATTGAGCGTCAGTCCTCACACAACCGCAGTTCCGTGCATAATCAGGTTTCCGCCATCCGTGCATTTTTGGCCGATTTACGGGAGCGCGGTGGGATTAACTCAACCCCCGCTGCCGGCTTGGTTTTACCTAAGTTACCGAGGTCTTTACCCAAATTTTTAACCGAAAATCAAACCACGGATTTATTAGAATCTCCCGCTGGAGAAAAGGAGTCACCCGAAGTGCAGTCGCGTGATCAAGCGGTTTTAGAATTACTCTATGGCGGCGGATTACGGGTCGCAGAACTTTGTAGCATTAAATATGGCGACTTAGATTTGAGCACAGGGCTCGTTCGTATTTTAGGTAAAGGTTCCAAGGAACGAGTGGTGCCCGTGGGTGAGTCTGCGGTCGAAGCCGTCAAAAAATATTTAAGTTTACGCACTACAACTAAACGTGGTGAGCCTTTATTATTAGCCCCACGTGGTGGACCCATGCATCCACGTGCCGTGCAGCTGATGCTAAAGAAAAAATTAGCGGCGGCCGGATTACCGGCTGATTTAACTCCGCATAAACTCCGTCACGCTTGTGCAACGCACTTATTATCCAACGGAGCTGACTTACGTTTAGTCCAAGAGCAACTCGGTCACGCCTCACTTTCTACCACGCAAATTTACACCCACCTATCGGTGAACAAATTAAAAGAAGTTCATCGTAAGGCTCACCCTCGCGCTTAATTTTGTGATTTTCGAAATCGCTCCAGCTAAATTAAATCTGTCACTCGCGGTCACCGGTAAGCGTGAGGACGGATTTCATGAATTACTGAGTCTGGTTGCTTCGGTTAACTTGGTTGATCGCTTGGAGTTTAAAAAGACAATGAAATGGAGCCTTTTATGTGATGACGCTACCATTCCTACTGATCGTACTAATCTAGTTTTAAAGGCCGCAGAAGTTTATCAGGCTCATCGACCCGATACGGTGGTGGGAGAATTTAATCTCCAAAAAGTAATTCCCAGTGGGGCAGGGTTGGGTGGTGGAAGTTCTGATGCCGCAGCGGCTCTGCGTCTATTGGATCGTGCTAATCCTTCACCGCTTGGTGAAGAGACTCTTTTGAAGTTAGCGGCGAAAGTGGGATCGGATTGTCCGTATTTTATAAAGTCGACCACGGCGATTATGAGTGGTCGCGGAGAAATTTTAGAAACCGTGGCACCGCAGGTTGCTGCGAGTTTAAAGGGTCGCCGTGTCATGATTGTAAAACCTCCCTTTGGTGTAGCGACGCAGGATGCTTATGCGTTGTTGGCAAAAAGTAAGGCTTACGATTCGAAGTCAGCCGCGAAGCAAAAACTCCAAGATTGGATGAATCAGCCAGCAACAGATCCTTCGCTTTTGGGAAATACTTTAGAGTCGGTTGTTTTTAATAAATATTTGGCTCTTCCCGTGGCACTGGCTGAGGTCGCTCGGGCAACGGGAATCAATTTTAGAATGACTGGGAGTGGGAGTGCGTGCTTTGCGTTTTGTCCTACCAGGTTCGACCCCCAGGCCGTTCGAGTCATTTTAGAGCGCTGTTGGGGTGAGGGGGTTTGGATTCGCGAAACTGAAATTTTATAGAGTTTCGGCTTTACTGTCCCTCGACCTGTTGCCTAGATGGGGTCCAACAACACACTATGGGAAGCCTCAAGAAAAAGCGTCGTTTAAAAATGAATAAGCATAAACGCCGTAAACGTTCGAAAGATATGCGTCACAAGAAGTAAGCATTTGCTTATTTCTAGGGCCTTTAAGCACAGGGCGACCCCACCGGTCGCCCTGCTTGTTTTTCGGGCTTGC
>CAIOLH010000155.1 GCA_903859115.1 uncultured Opitutia bacterium
ATTGGCGTATACAACACGCTCGTTACCTTGCGCAATGCGTTCCGCAATGGTTTCTCACAAATCGATGTGCAGCTTAAGCGCCGCCACGATTTAATTCCTAACTTAGTCGAAACCGCTAAAGGTTACATGGCACACGAGCGCGGTACGCTTGAGGCCGTCATTAATGCACGCGCTAAGGCAACTCAGGCCAATGTGCAGTTAGCTGGAAATCCTAACGATCCGAATGCTATCCGTACTGTGATGCAGGCTGAGTCGGGTCTTTCCGGGGCCTTAAGTCGCCTGATGGTTGTCGCAGAAAACTATCCTCAGTTAAAAGCCGATGTGACCATGAAGCAGTTGATGGATGAACTCGCTTCAACGGAAAACCGTATCGCTTTTGCCCGTCAGGGTTACAACGACGGTGTGTTGCAGTACAACAACGCCCGCGAAGTTTTCCCTAATGTTTTCGTGGCGAATATTTTTGGTTTCGCAGCGGCTGAATTCTTTAAGATTGAGACCGAAGCCGAGCGTATTGCCCCCAAAGTTTCTTTCTAATTAATATTTTATGAGCTTAAACGCTGAACAAACTGATTTAGTAAACCGCGGTATTAACGCGAAGAATCCTTTTGATATCGGATTCTGTTTTAATGCTGCCATGGAGGCGATGAGGAACAATTTTTGGACGATTGTGATTGGCCACATTATCTGGATAGCAGCGGTGATTATTTTAGAGTTAACCTGGGTTGGAATTTTACTCGTTCCAGCAATGGCTATTGGAATGTTCAGATTTAATTTAAGTTGTATCAGAAATCAGTCCGTCACGATTTCTGATATTTTTAGAGGCTTTGATTTGTTTGGACCATCACTGGCATGGGCTTTTGTACAATTTCTTTTGGTCTTTCTTGGTCTTTGCTTATGTATACTCCCAGGAATTTACCTTTCGATTGCTTGGGTATTTTCTCTGATGATTTTGGCTGATAAGAAATACGGTTTCTGGGAAAGCATGGAAATCAGCCGCAAAGTTGTCACCGCAAACTGGGGCTGGATGTTACTTTTACTTTTAGTTTCGGGAGTGATCGGATTTTTAGGAATTTTAGGCTGTATCATTGGCTTATTTATTACGGTTCCGTTCTCAGCCCTCATGCTCGCCGCTGCTTACACGCGTGCATTCGACAGCCAAGACGACACGGTGAACATTTAGTTCTTGGTAGCGAAATGGGTAAGTGGGCACGACGAAGTCGTGCTGACACAACCCCTTGTCCCCGTGCCAACTTGCCAGCTTGTCCCCGGCGAGCGTTAGCTCGCAATCAACGACTCACCCGTCATCTCAGCAGGCTTAGGTAAGCCCATGAGGTGAAGAAGGGTAGGCGCAACATCGGCGAGACGTCCGGCTGGGCGCGTCTTGAGTGCTTTGCAACCTTCTCCGTAGATAACTACTTCGACAGGATTTAAAGTGTGACGAGTGTGCGCGCAGTTTTCTTCGGGTTCCCACATTTGATCCGCATTTCCGTGGTCGGCCGTAATCACCGCTTTGCCACCAACTTGATCAATGGCTTTCAGTAATTCGCCCACACCTTGGTCGACCTTCTCACAAGCCTTACAAACCGCAGCGAGTGAGCCCGTGTGACCAACCATGTCAGGATTAGCGTAATTGACTACGACGAGTGCGTACTTGCCCGAAAGAATCGCTTCCTTGGCCATCGCGGTAACTTGGTCAGCCGACATCTCAGGCTTTTGATCGTAGGTTGATACGTCTTTAGGACTTTGTGCCATGCCACGTTCTTCTCCAGTGAAAGGCTCTTCGCGATAATCGTTGAAGAAGAAAGTAACGTGAGGGAATTTCTCGGTTTCGGCGGTACGGAATTGTTTGAGTCCTTGTTTCGCAACCCAGTCACCGAGAATGTTTACCATCTTTGCTGGCTTATCAAAAATGACATTAGCACAGAGTCCCTTTTGGTAATTAGTTAAAGTCGCGTAGAAAAGTTTGAGCAAGTGCGCGCGAGGGAAGCCATTGAATTCAGGATCAATAAAGGCACGGGTGATTTCGCGGGGACGATCGCCGCGGAAGTTGAAGAATAAAACGGAGTCACCATCTTTAATAAATTCTCCGCCTTTGATACGCGTGGCAGGAACGAATTCATCGCCCGTGGTATTCGAGTCGGTGGGTTTATCGTAGTAAGCTTGAACCGCTGCGGTGGCCGAAGCGGCTTCAGGTGCGGGTGCGCCCGTGAGTGCATCGTAGGCCGTCTTTACGCGTTCCCAGCGATTGTCGCGGTCCATCGCCCAGAAACGTCCAGAAACGCTGGCGACTTTACCAATACCGATTTTCGCGAGTTCTGTTTCGAGTTGCTTGAGATAACCAACGCCGCTGGTGGGAGGACTGTCGCGTCCATCCATGAAGGCGTGAATGAAAACTTTGGAGAGACCTTCTTCTTTTAGGAGACGAAGAATCGCGTAGAGGTGAGGCAGGGTAGAGTGAACGCCTGCTTCGGAGCAGAGTCCCATGAGGTGAACAGCGCCGCCAGTGGATTTCACGTTTTCAACCAGACCACGGAAAGCTTTGATTTGGCGCATCGCTTGAGGATCGGTGAGTCCTTTGTCGATACGGACAATTTCTTGGTCAACAATTCGACCCGCGCCAATGTTTTGGTGACCGACTTCGGAGTTACCCATAATGCCAACGGGGAGACCAACATCGAGTCCGTGGGCCATGATTTCGGTGCGTGGCCAATTCTTGGTCAGTCCGCGCGACACCGGAATGTTCGCGACCTTGAGTGCATTGAACGCGTCGTGCTTAGGGTTATGGTTTTCACCCCAACCATCACGAATCACAAGAAGTACAGGTTTCATAAAAGTATTAAGACTTAAATAGAGGACTTTCTGCCGATTAGGCAAGAAACACTATGCCTCAACCCACTTACCTTTTTCTTTGATCAAGTCTACGAGGCGTTCGACGGCTTCTTCTTGTGCAATATTAAACTTCACGGGTGTCTTGCCGACGTAGAGATTGATTTTTCCAGGTGCACCACCGACGTAACCGAAATCAGCATCCGCCATTTCTCCTGGGCCATTCACAATGCAACCC
>CAIOLH010000156.1 GCA_903859115.1 uncultured Opitutia bacterium
AAATCCGCATCTTGGTCGAACACCGCGAGAAAGCGGAAGTCGATGCTTGGACGAAACGTTTCCAACAAGCCTTGGAGAAAGATTTAGCTTAATCATGCCGACCTATAATCTCATTAAAACAAAGGCATCGGTGGCGGCGGAACCGATTAGCTCAACGCGCACCTGGGCACAAATTCCTTTAGCTAATATCTCATTAGAAGCTCATCACCAAACCACTTTAGCGACCGCGGGCTGTTCTTATTCTAAGGATGAAGTTGCCGCGATAAAAGTTCATCCACAAGCGTGGTTGGATCCTATTGAAGTCATTAAATTCTTCGATGATTCAGCCGCTGGTGAGCTCCAAGATGCAGCCGGGGAATCCTTGATTACTTACAAGGAGCGCGGAAAGAAAATTCATTATGTGCAAAAAAGTTTTCTCATGGTTTACAGTTGGGACATTTTAAAAGCTAACGAACTGGCTGTCGCTTTAAACACTGTATGGGAAAATAAAGGTATCGCTCATTCATCGCTTTATGTGGATGGAAAACTGTCGGTCGGTTCTGGTACGAAAATTTTACCGGGTGTGGTTATCGAAGGTGAAGTGATTATTGGCTCCAATTGTAAGATTGGACCCAACTGCTACATTCGTGGATCCACTTCGATTGGTCATCAATGTCACATCGGCCAAGCGGTTGAGATCAAGAACTCTGTCATTTTTAATCAAACTAATGTTGGACACCTGTCGTATATCGGTGACTCCATCTTAGGTGAAAAAGTAAACTTAGGAGCTGGTACCACGACCTCTAATCTGCGTCACGATGGTAAGACACACAGCAGCAAGGTGGCTGATAAGTTGGTCGATACCGGCCGCCGAAAATTCGGCACGGTCATTGGCGATAATGTCCATACGGGCATAAATACATCCATTTACCCTGGCCGCAAAATATGGCCGGGACTTACGACTCGACCTGCGGATATTGTCATCCAAGATTTACACTAATTACACCAACAAACCATGTGCGGCATTATCGGATATATCGGAACACGTCCTGCGACTCCCATCCTCATTGGTGGTCTGAAGAGACTTGAATATCGTGGATACGATTCAGCCGGCCTGGCGTTATTAGATGCCCAAGGTCTAACCACCTTTAAGGCGGTCGGTAAAGTCGCACGCTTAGTTGAAAAATTACGCGGGGATCTAGCACCGGAGAAACATGAAAGTTATACCGTAGGTCTTGCACATACACGCTGGGCAACGCACGGCGCACCTACCGAAATCAATGCTCACCCTCATTTTGATAAGAGCAGAAAAATTTGTGTGGTTCATAATGGTATTATCGAAAACTATCGTGCCATCCGCGAAAAACTTCAGAGCGAAGGCCATAAGTTTGATTCCGACACTGATACTGAAGCGTTATCGCGCTTAATTGGTGTTCACTACCACGGAGATTTACGCTTAGCCGTGGTTAAAGCACTTCAACAGGTGGAAGGTGCCTATGGAATTGCCGTTTTATGTGCGGATGAACCGAACAAGATTGTCGTGGCGCGAAAAGGTAGCCCGCTGGTCATCGGAATGGGTGATGGCGAGTGCTTGGTTGCTTCTGATGCCTCCGCTTTGGTGGCTCACACCCAACGTGTAATTTATTTAGACGATGGCGATATCGGCGTAATTACACCCGATAGCGTGGATATTCGTAATCAAGACGATGAACCCATTTCTCGGGATGTATCTGAACTCGGTCTCGATATTGGAGCCGTCGAAAAAGGTGGCTTCGAACACTTCATGCTCAAAGAAATTTTTGAGCAACCAGAGTCAGTGCGCAATGCTCTCCGCGGTCGAATTAATACCACCGAGGGAAATGCACTCTTAGCGGGTATGAATATTTCACCTACCGAGTTAGCCCAGATTCAACGTATCGTATTAGTCGGATGTGGTACCTCACTTCACGCCGGTATGGTCGGTGAATATGCTTTTGAAGATGTCTCAGGAATTTCTGCTGAGGTTCAACAGGCTGCTGAGTTTAGATATCGAAATCCCCTCGTTGATCATCACGATCTCGTTATCGCGATTTCGCAGTCGGGCGAAACTGCTGACACTTTAGCAGCTATCCGTAAGGCCAAAGAAAAAGGCACCATGATTCTTGGTTTGGTAAATGTCGTGGGCTCTGCGATTGCGCGTGAGACGGGACGTGGTGTGTTCATTCACGCTGGACCCGAAATTTCCGTTGCCTCGACCAAAGCATTTACCGGTCAGGTCGCGGTATTATTATTAATGGCATTGAAGTTGGGACGCGGTCGTCGACTTTCCCAAGAACACGGCTTAGATTTTGCGCAAGAAATCAATCAGTTGCCTGAGATGATTGATTTTGTTCTTAAACAGAATGACGCCATTGCCAAAGTCGCTGAGCGCATGGCGAAGTCAGACCACGCCTTCTTTATTGGTCGTGGACCGATGCATCCGGTGGCTTTAGAAGGTGCCCTGAAATTAAAAGAAATTTCCTATGTTCATGCCGAGGGCTATCATGCCGCTGAACTTAAGCACGGTCCGATTGCATTGCTGACTCCTGGCACGCCTGTTATCGTTTTAGCCAATCAAACCTCGGTTCTCGATAAGGTTTGGAGTAATGCAGAGGAATGTAAGGCACGTGGCGCTCACATTATTGCCGTTGTCACCGAGGGTCATGCAAAAACTGACTTAACTGACGATATCATCGTATTGCCTAAATGTGGTCCGCTCGTCGCTACCATTCCCGCTGCCGTCGCTTTACAACTTCTGGCTTATCACGTGGCACGCATTCGCGGATGTTCGATTGATCAGCCCAGAAACTTAGCTAAGTCGGTCACGGTTGAGTAGTCAGTAGTCACTAGGGTAAAAACCTCAGCAGCAGGAACTTGATGCAGGTGCATTTTGTTTAAACTCAAGGAGGATGAAAAATCCTCCCAAGTTATCCTGTGCCAAATGTCATCAGTCAAAGCTTGCCACCGACTTTCACGAAATACTTATCAGCGGCGAGTTGCATCCCTGGTGTCATGATTGTTTGCACAAACAATTACAAAAAAATCTAGAAATCAGTCAGCGATTAAAATTAGCCACCAAACGGCCATGCACGCAGTGCGGTATCACTTTTTCGATCCATAGTTTTCATTGGATAAAATCTACCAAGACTAGGCATAGTTACTGTCGCGCCTGTCATGCCGTTTATATGGCCATGCGCTATGCGCGGGTTAAATCTGAAAAGTAATTCCGCTGGTGGCCGGACGGGGACTTGAACCCCGAACCAATTGATTAAGAGTCAACTGCTCTACCATTGAGCTATCCGGCCAATCAGC
>CAIOLH010000157.1 GCA_903859115.1 uncultured Opitutia bacterium
CCTGCTCGCCGTTGAAATCAATCCAGTTATCTCCGATAAATTCTATCGGGAGCCTAATACGACCTTCGCCATTCACCCGAAGGAAGTTCTGAAAAAAGTAGACTTGAATACTGCAAGCGTTGAAGCAGCCCAAAGCCAAATTGAGAACTGTCGTTTAGAAAACCCTGAAGCCATTTGGGTATTCGTGCTTAAAGGTAAACTGACTATAAAAGCCGCCCCTTTAGTCCTCGGTAGCAAAAACTTTTTAGAATTTGCTGAGGGATCGAGCATTGTAGCCGATGAAAAGGCGACCGCAGAAAGTTTAGTTAAAATTGAGCAAAGTGAAAACTTAAACCTTTACTGCAAATCCAAAAAAGGAGGCATCTTAAAAGGAAACGGAAAAGTAGGTACGGGCATTATCATCAGCAAAAGTTCCCGCGTGAACATCGACCAGCTTCATTTTGAAAATCTGTCGGTGGGCGTTAAAATCCAAAATGAAGAAGCTACCCTTATCCACCAAGCCACTAGCGTAACACGCTGCGAATTCCAGAAAATCGAAAACGCAGTAATCGCCAATAAAATCAATGGATTTGTGGCACTCGACAATTTGTTCAAAGATATTTCAGCCACGGGCCTTACGGTCAATTCACCTAACGCTACCTTAGCCGGTAATAGCTTTAATAACGTGCTTAAAGCCTTCCAGTTTGGTGCAGAAAACGCCGCCTTTGTCCGTAATGAATTTATCAACTGCACGACTGCATTTGAGACCACGGCGGAAAGTAAATTAGCGTTCATTTCACAAAATAAAAATCAGGGGAATGAGATCCTCGTGAAACTCGAAGGTGAAAAGCACACCCTCTTTGATAATACAGCAACAGGTAAAATCTCCACCGCGGCTACCTCTCCTGCCAATCATTTGATTTACAAAAATCCTAATCTTAAAATCAGTAATGAACATTCACTCATTGTCTTCAATCCGCCTACTTCGAAAAATCCACATAAAGACAGTAACATTCTTCCTGGCATGGGACGAGTTGATTTAGAGATTAAGAGTGATAAGAGTGCGGATACTAAAAAATGGCCCGACTTAAGTTCAGCACAGAAACAGGCTGATGAGGCACGTGTACAGCACCCCCAAGACTTCATCGTGATCCACCTTAAGGGTAACTTTGCCGCACGCACGCCGGAAGGACTAAGTATGCCGACCAATAGCTGTGTCATTCTCGACGGCACTATCATCGCAGATACCGATAGTCCCGTCAGTCCACCCTATGTTAAAGGTGAAAAACCCACTCAGTTGATTGAGTTCCCTAAAGAAGGTTATGGCGCAGTCTCGGGTGGCAAACTCGATGCCAACAATAAGACCTTTTACTGTATCCGTTCTTCATCAGGGAAATCCGATCACGGCATGATTGAAGATGTTACTATGTATAATGGTGCCCGCGATGGCCTTTACACAAAATACAGAAATAGCAAATCCAGGCTCATTGTGTCTAAGTGTAATTTTTCAAATAATCACGGGCGAGCACTTTGGCCACACGTCAGTGGACCTGTCTTCGCTGTCGAGAACTACCTCGAAACCAGCGGCAAAGACGGCATCGATCTCGACGCGGGTGCGAGGTATAACATCTGTATCTTCAATACTTCGGTTAAAAATAAACGTCACGGTATCTTTATCGAAGAAGCCTCCCACAATAACATCGTCTTTGGTAATGAGTTGAACGGAAATCTTAATTCCGCGGTTCACGTCTGGAATGAAGAAGTTAAAGGCAATACTACCGATAATGCGATTGTCGCTAACGTCTGTAATGGAAATCGCCGTGGCCTGAGCTGCGGTGGAAGAGCTGCGGACAAATTATCGAGTTCTAATCTCTACTTCAATAACGAGTGCTCCCGTAATACCGATTTTGGTATCATCACAGGCAATAAAAACGGCCTCAATAATTACTTCAGCCAATGCTTTGTGAAAGATAACAAAGCGGGAGATATTCAAGTGAACGACACTGCTAAGCCTTACCTGCTTAACACACCTGCCCAATAAGTAATTAGCCGGATAGTGTCTGTTTTTTGCGTTTAGCATGTCGTCGGATCAGACATACAGCCAGTGTCGCTAGAGTTATGCCTAGCCCATAATAAGTGGGCTCGGGAATAACGGCTGGAATATAGTCGTAATATAATGACAAGCTTTCTGTTGTCGTTAGCTGCGAGTAGTCGCGTGTAGGACTACCTCCGTAACTACCCGTAGCTAAGAACTGCGTAACCGACGTAAAGGCAGGCGCAAAAGATATGCCCGTACCTTTATAAAAGGCTAAATCGTTGGTGGCGGATAAATTTAAAACTACGACGGGCGAGGTAAGAATATTGCGAGTAGGATCAAAGTTAAATGTCGCTGAAGTTCTGCGCGCAATCGTCTTGGGCAGGGTTTGATTGGTAACGGAGACACTTCCGGTTTTGGGAAGACTTCCGACATCAAAATTAGTCTTTAAACCATTGTTGGCCGTATTGTTTAAACTCGAAGCGGCATAAAAAAGTATACCAGTATTAAAAGCTGAGATGGTAGAACTACCCGATGCTCCTTGGTTAAAAGTAAAACTTCCACCCAGAGAAAATGAGTTAAGTTTGAGTGTGACTGCACGGAGAGTTCCCAGCCTAGTATCAAACTTTATAAATTTACTGTAGTTATAGGTGAGATAGATGGCGGAAGTGAATTCAACTGTCTGAACTTGAGTCTGAATCGTAACGGCATGGGCATCGACCGGACGGCACAAAATACCCAATCCGGCCACGATCATTAATCTAACACTAGATTCTAGAGAAATCTTGCATGCAATCATGCCCAAGTTTTTGGCAACATAACGCAAAGCCCCAATCGCTTAGATGCCTCAGACTTTTCTTAGGATTAATCTGATTTGCAGAAAATAATCCCTAGTGATTTACCGACTAATTTTTATCTATGAGACAGACTGATGATGACCGTGATTTACGACGAAGGGCAACTGCGGCAAGTGCAAGAAAGCCAACGAAAAGACCATAAGTAGAGGGTTCAGGTACAGCAGTGTAATCATAGGTCAGCGACACATTCGCTAATGAAGAAACTCCTGAGTAATCATAGGCCGGACTGCCTCCAATACTTCCGGCTAAGCCGACTTCTAAATTAAATATAAACTCGGGAGCATAACTCACACCGCTACCGCAATAATCTGCAATATCGAAGGCCTGTGTTAATGTAATTGTCAGAGGAAAAGATGGAGTCAGGAGGTACTGTCCATCACTCAGTGTAAAAACAGCAGAAGCATTTTCCTCAACGGAAAGGGGCAGTGAGAGATTTGATGTCGAGAAGATTTTAGGCGCAGAAACTAAGTCAGCAGATAAACCGTTATATAAAATACCGGACTGGGAATCGCCTTGGTAAACATAAAGCTTCGACTCGATACTATGAATCGTCGAACTACCCACTCCACCTTGGTCAAAAATTAAACTTCCAGTAACACTCACCGAATCTACACGTAAAGTCACCCGGTTGAGTGTACCCCAGGAGTTGTTGAAAGTTAAAAATGAAGGATAATTGAAATCTTGATTAGGAACCAAAGACAAGGCGGTGGCAGTTTGATTGATGGTCGTTGCCTGGGATGATATCGGCAGTACCGCGACGGCGCTAGCGATGAATAAAAAACGGGCGGAGAAGTGTCTCATCGGTGTTTTATATTTTCTTTATAATTACATATAATAAATAAATTGCAGGATTTATTTTAAGGAATTTTGAAATGATCCTGGGAAATCGGAAAAACTTACCGAAAATCGTGCCAATGACGGCTTAGACCCGTGCCTACCCCATCCCCGAAGCCTGGGGTGCAACTAGACAACCCGTGAATAAGATTTCATCACATTGTCATCGTTCGTTTTCATAACCTCTCAAAACAACCTCACGCAATATCGAGAAAAGTCCCATTTATATTAACTGAAATCAAATTAACTCATTTAAATCAAAGTGAGTGACAATCACTGCATAGTAACTAATTTAAAAACATCCCCACTACCCCATGAAAAAAGCATTCTGGATATTAATTCTTAGTTTAATTTTGAATCCTCAGTTAAAGGCAAAAACTGCAACTGGAGCCGATGAAGGGGTCACGGTTGATATGAGTGGCACCAATTCTGTCGCTCCAGAAACACCCGCCGAGCGGGATGCACGTTTAGCTTGGTGGCGCGAAGCAAAGTTCGGCTTGTTTATCCACTGGGGCGTTTATGCCGTCCCTGCGGGCAAATACGGCGATCAAGACAACTACGGTGAATGGATCATGTGGAACACCAAGATGTCGACCGCCGAATATCAGGCATACGCTAAGAAATTTAATCCGGTTAAATATAATCCTGATCAGTGGGTGAAAATTGCGAAAGACGCTGGCATGCGTTACATGGTAATCACCTCTAAGCACCACGATGGTTTTGCACTTTTTCCATCCAAAGCAAGCAAGTGGAATGTCGTCGATGCTGCTGCTTACGGCAAAGATCTCTTAGGACCACTCGTTAAAGCGGCGCACGATCAAGATTTGAAAATCGGTTTTTATTATTCGCATGCCCAAGATTGGAATAACCGTGGCGGTGCGATTAAAGCCTTTAAAGAAGGAGAAGGCTGGGACGATGCACAAAAAGGATCTTTTGATTCGTACCTCGAAAAAACTGCCGTACCGCAAATACGTGAAATTCTTACCAACTACCCGATCGACATTCTTTGGTGGGATACGCCGATTCACATGTATAAGCCCAGAGCTGAGCCGATTGCTAAAATCTTAAAAGAAATTCGTCCTAATATCCTCACCAACTTACGCCTTGGTGGTGGTTACGGCGACTACGCAACTCCTGAGCAGTTTGTGCCATCGACTGGATTAAAAGGCGACTGGGAAACCTGTATGACAATGAACAAGCACTGGGGTTATAATGCCGTCGACCAGAATTGGAAATCATCCTCCGAACTCATTCAAAAATTAATCACCATCTGCGCTAAGGGTGGTAATTTCCTGCTCAACGTTGGGCCCACCGCCGAAGGAGAAATTCCGGCAGAAAGCGTCAAACGACTTAATGACGTCGGTCAGTGGCTCAAAGTGAATGGCGAATCTATTTACGGAACTAAGGCTGGACCCTTCCCCTTCCTTACTTGGGGTGCAGCGACACGTAAAAATGAAATTATTTATTTGCACGTCTTTAATTGGCCAGCGAATGGTGAATTACGCCTACCACTCCATAGCAAAATTAAGAGCACGCGACTCATCGTTGATCCAAGCAAAGAACTCAAGACGACTCAAGATGCCGCCGGAACGATTATTTATCTGCCCAAAGACGCGCCCGATAGCGTCGCTACCGTAATCAAACTTGAAGTCGCGGAAGAGCCTGTCGTTGAGCCTATCGCTTCGTTTAACAAAAAGTTGATTGCGACCAGCGAGTCGCCCAAAAATCCCGTAGCCGCAGCACAAGATGGTGATGCCGCACAATATTGGGAAGCTGGTGCGAATGATAAAAATGCTTATTTAGAATATGACTTAGGGAAACCTACACTCATCCACGCGCTCGCGGTCGACGAACCCGATCGCTGGCCACGCTACAAACAAGACATTCGAGTTGAAATTGAGACCGATAAAGGCTGGACCCAGTTGTTAGCGGTACAAACCAATGGACACGGTCACCAAGTCAAATTCTCCGAAATAAAAGTTCAAAAAATCAGACTCTATGTAAAACGGGAACTCGGACCAGCGGGTATTGCCGAATGGCAAATCTACTCACCCGAGTAAACTCGCACCAAGACTTGAGATTTGTTCATAGTGCCGTAACGTTACGGTCATTATGAACTCTTTCTCTATTAAAGCATTTGGCACCACCGCCGCTAAAAACTCTTTAGCGCCTTTAAATATCAACCGTCGCGAGGCGGGCCCCACCGATGTTGAAATAGAAATTTTGTACTGCGGGGTGTGTCACTCCGACATCCACCAAGCCCGCAGCGAATGGCCGGGTACCGTGTATCCCTGCGTTCCTGGACATGAAATCGTCGGACGGGTCACCAAAGTTGGAAACAAAGTTACCAAACTTAAAGTTGGAGATACCGGTGCCGTGGGTTGCATGGTGGATTCGTGCCGCACCTGCAGTCACTGCCAATCAGGACTCGAACAATATTGTACTAGCTTCCCTACGTTTACCTACAACGGCGCGGACAAACATTTAGGCGGGCATACTTTTGGCGGCTATTCATCGCACATTGTGGTCGACGAAGCCTTTGCTTTAAAAGTGCCTGCCGGACTTGATTTAGCTGCGACCGCCCCACTCCTTTGTGCAGGCATCACAACCTATTCACCGCTTAAACATTGGAAGGTGTCGGCTGGTAAAAAAGTGGGAATTGTCGGTTTAGGCGGACTAGGACACATGGGCGTAAAATTTGCACGCGCCTTCGGTGCGCACGTGGTACTCTTCACCACCTCTCCAAACAAAGTAGCAGATGGATTACGATTAGGAGCTCACGAAGTAGTTTTATCAACTGATCCTGATGCGATGGCCAAACACGCTAATAGTTTTGATTTTATTTTAGACTGCGTTTCCGCGCTCCATGATATCAATGCCTACATGAATTTGATTAAACTTGATGGCACACTGACGCTAGTAGGAGTACCCGAGAAACCCTTATCTGTTTCCGCTTTCAGCTTAATCCTACCGCGTAAAAACCTCGCTGGATCATGCATTGGAGGCATCGCTGAAACTCAAGAGATGCTCAACTTCTGTGCCGAAAACAAAATCGTTTCCGAGATTGAACTTATCCCTATTCAAAAAATTAATGAAGCTTGGGATCGTATGCTTAAACAAGACGTGAAGTACCGTTTCGTCATCGATATGGCTACCTTAGGGAGCAAATAATCTACTCGGACGTACTCAACTCTTGCCTAAAAGAGAGGTGTACTGCTTGTTATTAGCAGATGCCTAGTCGTCCGACATTTTATATTGTAATCGGACCTTACCGCAGTGGAACCTCTCTCATTTCGCGAATAACCCAAAAACTTGGCGCAAACCCAGGTCCTGAAGGTGAATTGTACGAGCCCACCGATTGGAATCCCTCTGGATATATTCAACGTCCCGATATTACGGCTTTTAATACAAAACTTATTACAGATGCGGGCGGCTC
>CAIOLH010000158.1 GCA_903859115.1 uncultured Opitutia bacterium
ATGAAAGGCTTTGAGGATACTGTTGATTCTACCTTTTAATTCTCCTTCTTGGTCCTGATCTTGAGTAAGGTGGGAAGTTAATTTAGCGGCTTCGGTTTGGAGTTCGGGGTCGAGTACGTTAACGGCTTCACGGATACCTTTGAAATGTCCGTTCACTGCTTCATTCAATAGGGCTAACAATAAACTGCCTCCTCGATAATTAACATCAATCCACTCAAGGGGTAGGGCTTCGGAGACGGGGATAAAGTATTGTTCATGCCTCAATAATACATGTAATAAGTCTTCTTCGGGAGTTGTCAAGCCCCCCCCCTTGACAACGGGGACTTCGACCGGTTGGGCGGGGGCAAGCTGGGCGGCTGGTCGGCGGGATGCCGAATTGGCCAAATGTCGCTCGAAGGCCATGTGCATTTCGCGGATACCGATGCCCGCGTGTCGCGCAGCCTCATTGAGTGCTTCACGGACGATTTCCTCGGCGCCCGCTTGTTCGACGATCGGGAAAAGACTTTCGAGCAGGGAGAGCCTTTGGGCTAGTGGGCTAGTCGTACTCCCTTCAGGGATAATCGACTGAACGCAGAAGCGCATGGCGGTTCGGGCCGTTTTTAAAAGGTCGGGCCAAGACTCGATGGTGTGTGTCGAGAAATACTCATCTGGATCTTTACCGCCAGGAAGAGAGAGAAAGCGAATGTCGAGACCTTCACGAAGGCCGATAGGAAGGAGACGAAGGGCGGCTTTTTGTCCGGCCGCATCTGAGTCTAAGAATACCACTAGCTGCTTGGTGAATCGACGTAACTGGGCGAGGTGTTCTTCGGTGACGGCGGTTCCTTGTGCGGCGATAACCCCGTGAATGCCTACGGAGTGACAGCGGATAGCGTCGAGTTGACCTTCGACGAGCACGAAAGGTTCGTCGTCTTTGCGATTGGCGCGAGCACGGTCCAAATTAAATACCGTACGTGATTTTTTGAATAAATCCGTCTCCGGTGAATTCACATATTTCGCTTCGCGCGAGGGGTCGTCTTGAGGCGTAATATCAAGTGTTCGAGCGGTAAAAGCGATGACTCGGCCTTGGATATCGCGAATGGGAATGACCAGGCGTCCGCGAAAACGACAGCGCCAACGAATGGGATCGGGTTGTTTATCGACCCCGAAAAATAAGCCCGTTCCCGCAATCGCTTCTTTGGTAAAATTCTTTTTTAATAATCCTGGGATTAATTTAGAGTCATCAATGGGCGCAAAACCGATACCGAAATCTTCAGCGACGGACAGAGGAAACTTTCTTTTTTCAATCCAGTAATTTTTCATCCACTCGCTGTGCTGAGCGTCTTCCAGAAAACAACGATGCCAGTAGTCGGCAATCAGTTGGTGGATTTCTAACAGTTGGCTGCGCAGCGAGCGACCTTCAGTGGTTTGTGATGACTGTTCGTATTCTAACTCAACTCCGAAGCGCATCGCCACGCGCTCAACCGCTTCAGGGAAATCTAGACCTTCGCGTGCGGTAACTAATTTAAAAACATCGCCGCCTTGCTGAGTGCTAAAGCAGTACCATAAACCGGTTTCTGGATTTACTTTAAACGACGGACTCTTTTCGGATTTAAAAGGGCTTAGTCCCCACCAATCGCGACCACGTTGTTTCATTTGTGTGTAGTCGCCTGCCAGAGCTACAATATCAGCTCGTTGTCTTAAGTCGTCGATGGATCTGCGTGAGATGAGTGCCACTGCTGTCAAGGGGTGTGTGTCAAGGGGGTCGGTGCAACTGAAAATATTGCTAATTTAACTCTTAATACAAGCAGGGGTTTGCCTTAGGACCAAAAATAAGCATTACCACCTTTGTGCGGCTATCACGAATCTTACCTCCCGTTTTAACGGCGTTAATTATCCTGATTATCTGGCAGGTATTACCGCCTATTCTAGGGATCAAAGATTATCTATTGCCGCGTCCTAGTTTGGTTTACCACACCATTGTTAAAGAAGCCCAGTTCTTGATTCCCGCCGCCGGTCGGACGGCTATTGCTGCGGCACTCGGACTGCTGAGTGCGATTGCCGGCGGGTTGATTGTGGCCAGCTTCTTTACGATGTTTGTCTCCATTCGCCGGAGTTTTCTCCCTTGGGTTTTAATTTTACAAATGACTCCGGTGATCGTCTTGGTGCCCTTGATTGCCATTTGGTTGGGGTCGGGCTTAGCGAGTATTGTCGCGATTACGTTTTTAATATCCTTTTTCCCCATCGCAGCTTCTGCGTCGTCGGGCATGTCACAAGTCGACCCAAACTATGCAGATTTATTTAAGGTCATGAAGGCGACTCGCGCACAGACATTTTGGAAACTCTGGGTCCCTGGTGCAGTTCCGAGTGTGATTACGGGTGTTAAAATTGCGGCGACTTTAGCCACCGTTGGAGCAGTGAGTGGCGAGTATATGGTCGGAACCAATCCCACACAAAGTGGTTTAGGTTATCTGCTGCAAATTTATTGGAGTCGTACAGATACCGCCGCCGTTTTTGCGGTCGCCGTAGTCGCTTGCATTGTCGGCTATTGTTTCGTCGCCCTCGTGAATTGGATCGGCACGCGATTATTAATCCGCGATTAATTTTCTAGTCGACGCACTGAGGCCAGAGACTTCGGAAAGCCATTTGGGCTTCTTTATCAGGTATTTCTGGGCGTTCGGGGTCAGTCAGAAACTTCAATGGAAATGAGGGTTTAATCGATAAAATGGTGATGACTTGATCTTTAATTTCGAACACGGCGTACCAAGCACCGCAGCCGATATCGAAGAGGTTACCATGGCGACTACGAATGCGACGTGTGCGGTGCGGAGAAGGATCGCGCGAGAGAATTTCTTGCAGTCGCTCCGTAAAATCTATGCTCCAAGTTTTTCGTAACCACGCAAGATGTTCCTCCGCGAGAGCACTATAAATGATTTGATATACGGGAGGAGAACTTTGTGCGTTGTCGATTTCTTGGAGCCAGCCCGCTTTGGAGTCGGGAAACGAATCGTAGGCCGGGA
>CAIOLH010000159.1 GCA_903859115.1 uncultured Opitutia bacterium
CACCACACGTGAAGTGACCACCGACGTTACCGTGTTCGACGGTGCTACGGTAGTCATCGGTGGATTAACCCGCGAAGAAGTGAAGACTGTGAACGACAAGGTTCCTGTCTTGGGCGACATTCCTCTCCTCGGTAACGCTTTCCGATCCAACAGTAAGTCGACCGTTAAACGTAACCTTACTGTGTTCGTGACTGCTAACCTCGTTTCCCCAGGTGGTGCGACCCTTCGTAGTAACTATCCTGGAATGCGTGCGGGTTCGACCTTCTCTAACCCTGTCATTCTTTCCCCAGGTGGTGCAGTTTACCGCGAACCTATCGAGGTTAACAACGCTCCAGCCGCTCCTACTGCTCCAGCACCAGCCGCACAGTAGTAGATAAAGGAAGTAGGTTTTAAATCGGGCCCACCTTCGCGGTGGGCCTGCTTTTTTCTGGAGGTGTTGCTCACTTCGGAGAAACTAATGCCCATGCGCTGGCTGCTTGTAGATGGATTTAACTTAGTGTTCAGAAGTCACTTCGCGATGGAGCGATCCAATCTGCGACGTCAATCCGACCAATTTCCTACCGGTGCCCTCCATGGCTGGATAAAATCTCTGCAAGATTTACGCGAAGGTCAAAAGCCCGATCGTTCGGTGGTGTTTTTTGATTTAGGTGGATCGGATCGGCACCTAGCCGTTTTACCGGAGTACAAAGGTCAACGCGACGACACTCCGGAGGATATTATTCTACAGCTGCCTGAAATAAAAAAACTTACCGCACTTTTAGGATTTGAGGTAATTGAAAAAAGGGGAGTAGAGGCGGATGACTTAATCGCCACCGCCGTACAAAAATTATCTGCCCAAGGCCACGAGTGTATTATTGTGAGTGCCGATAAAGATTTTGGACAATGTGTCGGTGGAGCTGTTACCCAATTAGCGCCCCCACCTACGGCGAATCCGGCACTAGGCTGGAGACATTTAGATGCTGCTGGCGTAGAAGAAAAATTTGGAGTGCCGCCGAGTTTAATCGCCGACTATCTCGCACTGATCGGAGATACATCTGATAACATTCCCGGCTTAAAAGGAGTAGGGCCTAAGACCGCGGTGAAGTGGCTAAAACAGTATGGAGGTCTGGAAGCCGTGTTGGCGGCGGCTGATACCATTGAGCCTGCGCGCTTTGCGGAACAGATAAAAGCCGAAGCGGATCGTATTCGCAGCAATTTAGATTTGGTAAGATTCCAAACGCATTTTGAAGTAGAGCTAGGTAGCTCAGTCACAGAAGATACTACGGCGGTTGCTGGATTTCTTTTAGCGATGGAAATGCATTCCACTTTACGTAGGTATCAAACTAAGCACGGGCTCGTGAGTCCGGAAGTGGTGAAAGCTGGGCCACCCCCAAAACCAAAACCTTCCCAGGGGGAATTATTCTAACCAATAAAAAAGCCTGTCTTGCGACAGGCTTTTTGGTGGAAGCGGGAAGGGCTTAAGCCTTCTTGGCTTTAGGTGCTTCAGGCTTAACTGCTTCAAACTTAGGCGTAACCGGAGCGGTTGCAGCAGGTGCAGCGGTTGCTGGTTTTGCTGTTTTAGTGCTCTCTCTTTTTTCTAAGTAACGCTTCAGTTCTTCTTCCAAGAGTGCTACCCATAAGATTCCGCCGAGGTTCTCGATTACAATATCATTGGTGAAGATACCGTAGGTCTTTAACATCAATTCAGCATTGGTCTGTAGGGACTTCGTAACCTTTTCAATTTCGTCTACGACACGCTTTTTGGCGTCGGCATCAGCAGCAGTTTGTTCAGCAGCGCGCAGTTGGATGAGGCTGGTTTGTTGTGCGTGTACAATGCGTAGATTGCGTTCAAGGAGGGGGATTTGATCACCTTCGACGGTGGAGAGCAGAATTAATTTCTGGTTACCACGGGCAACGATGTCGGACTCTTTGAAGTCAGGTCCCTTACGTAACTTATCGATGATTTCATCAGTGACGGGTGACAGGAGTCTGATCTTGGTATTTTGGAGGAAGTGCGGGCGCAGGATCCAATCATCGGTCTTGGTCTTATAAACCAATTCGAATTCGGCATCATTTTTGCGATAGTTTTGTAATTCGGTATCACGTGACTTGGTTAAAACGTCTTTTTCGTTCGGGGTGACCGCTTGTTCGATACGTTGTGCGAGTTGTATGACTCTGGCGCTGTGTGCGCGCATGACCTCGAGATCTCTTTGAAATCTCAGCATTGTGTTGGCGTCGCTGATTTCTAACCAGCGGATGAAAACTTTATTCTCGTGAGTGAGCAGGTTGGTATCCACTTCGGAAGAAGTGGCCGGCGTCTTTTTGGATTCAGTATCGGTGGATTGGGTCATGATTGTTTAGGGGTAAATTATTTTTTATCTGACTTGGTTTCTGGCTTGGTGTCTTTGCCATCAATCTGGTTTTGCAGATTCTTTTGCTCTTCATCGGAGAGCAGCGTATAAAGCTTAGCTTGAGCAGTCTGGATATTGAATTCGTTAGGGATATCGTAGCCACGTGATTTCTTAAATTCTTCCAAGCTCTTATTCACTTCTGCTTGGGTATTTTTAATGGCTTCTTCAATTTTCTTTTTATCTTCGGCTTTAGTGAAGCGTGGTTGAGCTTCGACGAGTTGTTGGAGTCCGCGTTTAGCTTCTAACACGCGACGCACTTGTTGCTGAAAAGCCTCAACTTCAGCCGCACCCTTGATGGTTTCTTTAAGCATGAGTTTTTTGTCATCGGGGCCCGCGGTAACAGATTCGGGCTTAAAATCCTTAGTCGCAGCCAATTTGGTGTATTCGTCGTTGGATAGGATGGTGAGAACTTTAACGGAAGTAGGTACAACGAGGTACTGACGGGTTAGATCAAAATTATAGGTCTTAGCCATGTTGGCATTAGTCGCCTGTAATTTTTTGAATTTGCCATCTAACTCGCGACTGCGGGCTTCTTTTTCGGGAGTGGTTAAAGCTAAATCGAGCAGCTGTTTAGTCAGGGCAGCATCTTTTTGGTCTGCCGTGATTGCTTGGGCGTCTTTTTCAAACGCTGCGAACTCTTCGGCTGACTCGATATTCTTCACGAGTACAAATCGCTTACCGTTGGAATCGAGTACTTCGACTTGGACGGATTTAGGTGCTTCTGGCGCCGGGGTAGCTGGCTTAACTTTCTCATCGGCATAGCAAGTTAAGGATAAGACCATCAGACTAATCGGGAGTAATTTCATGAAGGGATAAAATCGGGAAGGTGAATTTATAATCCCGCGACGTTACTTCTCCAGCCCAAAGAGGGGCAAAATGTTACGGATGGGTGTTTTTTAAAGCTTTCTCAAAAATTAACTCCAAATCAATTTTCTCGATCTCCATTTGGAGCGCCTCATCTGCCAGAACAGCCCTTACTTTAGGATGCTCGATAAAACCACTTAAGTCCTTGTTATTCAACAACTCACGAACTTTTTTATCCTCGAGTGCCTGATAGAGACTGGGGTAGGCGGCAAGGGCTCTGACCTCGGGGGTGTTTACTAGCCTCTTTCGGGCCTCTGGATTGCCCATGAGCTGCCTTAATTGCCTTATGAGGTGACTTTGCTTATCGGGCAGGGGTGACCACGTTTTGAGCCATGAAGTGATGGGTGTCTCGGCTAGGTCATTCCGGGTCTGCACCACCCAATGCCGTTCGGCGACTTCGGGGCCGCTGATTAACTCCTGCAGCGAAGCCCAAGTCGTAATGACAAGGACGAGTAGGCTGAAATAAAGTAACCCGGTCCAACAACCGACAATCGATCCCAGAATCGGACTCTCGGCTTCGTCCATACCCTCCGGTCTTTTGCCGAGCCACCAACTGACTCCGTAAACTAAAATCCCCGTAGCACACGATACTAGGACAACACCTGTGGCGCCACGAAGAAGCCATGGGTAAGTCGTTCCGTGAAAAAGATTATGCCCACACTCGCGACCTACCAGCCATCCCACAATTAATCCTACGGTCAAAGCAAACGGACCTGCGAGCTGTCGCAACGGACCACGTTTGTATCCGCGCCATGTACCTCTCGCCATAAGAATGACCAATAGGAAAACTGCGATGGCCGTAATCCACGACACATCGGGTGGCGGAGTTTTAATCATCGCTTCGCTTCTCCAGAATTTCACGAATCACGAATTCTTGATTCTCAATACTTTCTGCAAGGTGAAATTGGACGAGTGCACGGTGTAGATTATGCCCAGGTTTACGTACTTTAAAATAAACATCGCCTCTCAAATGATCCGTAAGAAATCTTATTCCTAGTTCCAAAGTGATGGTGTGTAGCGCCGTCCAAAGATAAGATATTTCCTCAGTATTAAGTAGGTTTTTGGCTTTAAATTTATACCCATCGAAAAACGCCGAGAGTAAATTTAAATCTAAGCCCACTGATTGTAAATCGATGGGGTCTTCGCCGGCGGGATTACACAGTGAGCGAATGGCGTCGGCAATGTCGTTAAGAATTAAGCCAGGCTGTACCGTATCACAATCGATTAAACAAAGACCCTGTCCAGTCACCTCATGAATCATGACGTTACCAGCCTTGGGATCGCCATGGGTTACCGATAATTTTAATTTCCCTTCGTGCAGAGCATTTTCTAACTCGAGAATTTTTGGTTTACGTTGACCAATAAAGTTAAGCGCTTTTTGAGTGGTCGGCGAAGTGTTAATCGACATTTCCGCACTCGGACTTTTGATCGCTTGCTCGAGTTCTAAAAGGTACTGCGAGGTGACGTGAAAATTCGGCAGTGAGTAGTTTAATTGCTGAGGCGGCAGGGTACTCACCATGTGATGGAAGTGTCCAAGTGTAGCTCCCACTTCAAAGGCGTGCTCGAGATTTTGTACGGATTCAAAGACGACTCCAGCTTCAATAAATTTTAGTCCACGCCAGAGATCACCATTCTCATCGAGTACGTAATCCTCCCCGTTTTTTGTTTTTATAATTTGGATAAATTCCCAGGGCCGATCAGACTCTTCGATTTCTTGATTAATCACTTTAATACAATGCTCCGAAAGTACGCGGAGATTTTTCATAATAATCTCGGGCTGCGGAAAAATGTCTTTTCGAATTCTTTGAATAATGATGCAGAAATTACCAAACTCTGCTTTAAAGACCCCTAAAAACGTGTCATTGATATTACCGCTACCCACCGGGCGAATAGACAATAACCGCCCGGGAACTTCAAATTGAGTGGCGATTAGGTCAGCACGCATGAGCGATAGGGCATATTTAGGTCGATTTTCTGCAAGAAGCGAGGGGATTTCCTCGATGCCGAGGCTTGATTTTAGTTTTCATACTCTCATCTTCAACATTTCTCCGCACCGCCACCTTAGCTCAGCTGGTAGAGCATCTCATTCGTAATGAGAATGTCGCCGGTTCAAATCCG
>CAIOLH010000160.1 GCA_903859115.1 uncultured Opitutia bacterium
CATCGACGCCACATTGCGATCCATCGGAATTTTGAAAATATCCCACGTGCCTTCGATATTAAAAATAATAATTAATAAAGGGAATCCGAAGGTAATGGCTAACGTCAGCCCAAGGTATCCGGTATCACGGAAAAATAATTTAAACCGACGCGATAATAAGGTTAAAAACTGAGATACTCCGTCGGGAAGTGTTAAGTCAGAAGGCACCATGTTTTCAGGGGTATTCTTGTTCACCTGAGCATTAACTTGATCGAAGTCGTTAGAATTTTCGGCCTGATAAATCGCCCAGCGGCTTCTCCAATATTCTAGGTTTTGCGCATTCAGTACTTCGTAGAGTCGCAAGCCATCGGGAATCTCGAAATAAGTTAAGAGCGATGCAGGTGAACCTTGGAAGATAACGTCACCTTGATAAACTGCCGTTACCCAATCGAATTGATTCAGTTTTCCTAAGTTATGAATGATGCAAACGAAACTCTTACCGCGCGATTCTACTAATTGACGAAGCAACGCGAGGATTTGGTCTTCCGATTGCGGATCGAGGCCAGAAGTCACTTCATCGCAAACCATGCACGCAGGGTCGAGCGTGAGTTCTAAGCCTAAGGAAAGTCTTCGGAGCTGACCGCCGGAAAGTGATGAGACACGTTTGTCTTGGTGAACAGCGAGACCGGTTACATCGAGAACGGAAGCCAATCGGCGATTTCTCTCTGCGGAATCGGGAACAGCTAATTCGAGCGCGTAGAGTAGAGACTCTTTAACCGTGAGTTGCGGTTGGGCGGTGGTAAATTGTGGAGCGAAGCCGACTTTGCCGATGAGATCTTCGGTGCAGCGGATTACCTCATTATTTAAATAGGCTTCACCGGTGGATGGTAAAATACCTAAAATGGCCTTCATCAGGGTGGTTTTTCCGCAACCGGAAGGTCCAATCACCGCGTTTAATCCGTTCGGCAAAAAGCGAGCGGAGGCATGGTCTAATATCAAAGGACCATTAGGACCGGCCTGCACAGTTAGATTTTTGCAACTCAGCATCGGGATGTAATCTTGCCTCGGAACCGACCCGCGTAAAGAATTAAGACTATGAGAAAATTTCTATTTATCGCAATAGCACTGACGATTCTCGCGTCCATCCCACAGGCCTCGGCCTTTAGCATGAAGAAGAAGGCGGTGCCCAACGGCGGCATCTTTGGGATTGAAGTTTCGGGGACTGACTTATCGTTCTATGGACGTGCCGATCGCGTGATTTCAGTATCGTTCCAAGAATATACCACGGGAACATTCATAGTCACGGAAGTGGTCATTGATATGTCGAACTCCAATCAACAACTTCGCATCTACAATACACGTACGCCTGGGTCGGCCGATGTGGCGGATCGTGCCAACCGTGCAAGTGCGGCCAATTCTGAAAATCGCGGACTCAATCCGAGCGATGCTACCAAGTTACCGATTCCCGGCCAACTCTCAGCCCTCGAATCCAAAGTCACTAATTTAACCTCTGGCTCAACTTCTGGATTAGTCGTCAAAACCTACCCTACCACGACCCATGCGAAAACTATTGAGATGGCAGTCAGTTCCAAAGCTGAACTAAAAAGTTTTTATAGCGCATTCAAGAATCTCTTATGCGGTACGGCCGTTCCTGCGAGTTCGGGGACGACCACTGAGACCACGGATGCAGAGGGTGCGGCCACCATTAATCAAATCGGTGGAACTGTCTTCATCATCAAATAAACAAGGGCTTAAAAGCC
>CAIOLH010000161.1 GCA_903859115.1 uncultured Opitutia bacterium
CGCGACTCAGAATCAGGCGCCCTCCGCCGTTCTCACCGCGTCGACCCAACCACCGGTAAATACCGTGGTCGTCAAGTCCTCGACACCGAGGCTTAAGCAAATTTTACGGGCAACGCCCGTGCAATCATGAGCGAAGAAATCACGCCCACTGGAAAAAAAATCGCCCTCGATTGTATGGGTG
Organism: uncultured Opitutia bacterium; assembly: GCA_903859115.1. Next base: position 182 of record CAIOLH010000161.1, read on the forward strand.
GCGATTTAGGTCCATCGGAAGCCGTCGCTGGGGCAGCTCTTGCACTCCGTGAAGGATTTGTCGGTCCTAACGATAAACTTATTTTAGTAGGTCACGAAGATAATTTACGCCAACTCGCCGCCGAGCACCGCATACTTAAATCTAAGCGCATTGAATTTAAACATGCCGCGACAGTGGTGAATCCAGATGACGCAGCGATGACGGTGATTAAATCTAAACGCGATTCATCGATGTTAATTGCGTTGGATATGCTCAAGGCTGGTCAAGCCGATCTCGTTATTTCTACCGGAAATACAAAAGCTTTAGTCGCAGCTGGAACGATCAAAGTGCGTCCCATGGAAGGTGCCGAACGTCCTGCGTTAGCAGCGATTATGCCTCGTCGTGAAGGCCACTTCGTGATGCTCGATGTAGGTGCAAATCCTGAAGCGAAACCCGAACATTTAGTGCATAACGCCATCCTCGGATCCATCTATGCACAAAGCGCCTTAGGCATAACCAATCCTCGTATTGGCTTATTATCCGTAGGCACCGAAGAAGGTAAAGGCGGCGCTAGAATCAACCGCACCCACACTTTACTAAAAGCGATGGGCGATAAAATTAATTACGTCGGACCCGTCGAAGGGTTTGATGTGTTTGGCGACGCTTGTGATGTCGTAGTCACCGACGGCTTCACCGGAAATGTTATTTTAAAAACTCTCGAAGGTCTGGTTTACATGGTGCGTGATATGGTCGGTACAAAAGTTAAAAGTAATCCCGTTTATCTCGCGGGCGGTATCGCCATGTTCCCTCTCCTACGTGATCTCAAAGGAAAACTTAAACCTGAGAAATACGGCGGAGCTCCTTTATTGGGACTTTCAAGTTTAGTCATGAAGGCTCACGGTTCGAGCAATCGTCAAAGCATTGCCAGCGCGATTCGCCTAGGCCTCGAAGCCGTCGGGCACGATGCTAACCGCCGCATGTTGGTCGCTTTAGCGGAAGCAAATGCCGTAATTTCTTCGACCCCAGAAGAAGAATAAGGTTTTAGTGTTCCCTTCCGCCCCGCTTCGGGCTTACTTCAACTATTTGATGAACCCGGCTCAATCCTCAGTCTTCATCCGTTCGCTCGGCGTCTATACACCCGAGCAAAAACTGACTAACGATGATTTATCTAAGATCGTCGATACTAACGACGAGTGGATCAAAACACGTTCAGGAATTGCCGAACGTCGTATCGCTGGACCCAACGAAAATCCTTCCGATATGGGAGCAAAAGCTTCCGCCCAAGCACTTAAAAATGCCGGACTGAAACCAGAAGATATCGACCTACTGATTGTAGCGACGATGACGCCTGATGTTCCCTTCCCTTCGACGGCTTGTATTCTTCAAGCTAAACTCGGACTTCGTCGCGACATTCCTGCCTTCGACGTTTCCGCTGCGTGTTCAGGATTTATTTTCGCACTTCAAGTAGGCACTGACATGTTGCGTTCGGGTAATTATCGTCGCGCCTTGATTGTGGGATCAGAAAAACTTTCTGGAGTGCTTGACTGGCAAGATCGCACCACCTGTGTACTTTTTGGTGACGGTGCCGGCGCTGCTATTTTAGAACTTACCGACACTCCTAACGTGGGCATCCTCGGAAACATGTTAGGGTCGGATGGATACAACGCCGAACTTATTCACAGTGTAGCAGGCGGATCGGCTAAACCTGCGACACCTGAGACGATTCAAAATCGCGAACATTGTTTGCGCATGAATGGAAAAGAAGTTTTCAAACTCGCCGTACGGGTGATGTCTGAATCCTGTCAGCGTGTTTTAAACACTTGTGGCGTTACCTCCGATCAAGTGGCCTGGTTTATACCACACCAAGCCAATGCAAGAATTCTTGAAGCCGTAGCCGGCCAATTAAATGTTGGTCTTGAGCGATTTCCTTCGAATTTAGACCGATTTGGAAACACTTCAGCTGCCTCTATCCCCTTGGCCCTCGAAGAGGCTTGGCGAGAAGGCAAAATCAAACACGGTGACCTTATCCTGCTCGTCGCTTTCGGCTCGGGATTAACTTGGGGAGCAACCCTCCTTCGTTGGCATGAACCTAAAAAATAAATTTTTCAGCATTCTCATTCTCGCCCTCACACTCACCTGTCAGGCCGAGCTGATTCACACGGGTCCACGCTGGACACTCAAGGACGGTACTACATCAGTCGTCAGTGCACCGACCACGTTACCCGAGTTATTAAATCAAATCAATGAAGCGCAGGCCGCGACCGATGCGAAAGATTATTCCAAAGCGTTATCACTCTGGAATAAAATTGCAGAAAACCAATTTGGTCACGAAGGCGAAGCAATCGCTCTCATTGCACGTGCCAAAATTCATATGGCGCGTAATCAGTTTGAACCTGCTGAACGCGAAGACTTGGACGAATTTTTTAAGCGTCATACTAACTATATCAATTTCCAAGAAGCGGTTGATTTAGATTTTATCATCGCAACACGCTTAGCTGACGGCGTTCGCCCAAAACTCGCTGGTTGGTTTCCTTGGTTTAAAGATCGATTACACGCGGTCGCCGTTTACGAAAAAGTGGTGAAGGTCGCCCCGAATGGATTACTTGCAGACATCGCGCTCATTCACATCGCTCGTCTGAATGCCGATCAAGGTCGCACGACCGAAAGTCTTGAAGCCCTGGAACGTATTGTGAGCGACTATCCCAATTCGCAATATGCACCCGAGGCCCTAGAAAGATTGGCTAAACTGCGCGGCGAAGAGTCACTCGGTCCGGACTGGGATCAGGCAAGCACCATCGATTCAGCAGACCACTGGAAGACTCTCGCTGATCAATACCCCAACGACCCCCGCGCGAAAATCGCCCCGGAACAAATTAAAATTTTACGCGATCGGGCAGCTCGGGCCCGACTCAATCTTGGAAAATTCTATTGGTACAGCCGCAACAATCCTGAAGCCGCTAAACTCATGGCCAATGCTTGCCGAAGCATTTCACCAGAATCCGCCGCCGCGGTGGAAGCCCAAAACCTGCTCAAAGAAATCGAGAAAAATCCAAATCCACCCGCAACCATTGCGGACAAATTACTCGGCAATTATCCACGTCCAACATCTAGTACCGATAACAAACCCATCACGGTGGGAGATGAGTTGGATGCGCTGGGTTTCCGCAAAGAAACAGTTAACCCCGCAACAGAAAATTCCCGTCCATGATCTTCCGCTCACTCTTTTTATTTCTCGGTCTTAGTTTAACCATCAGCCAAACAGGCTGTTCGTCCTATGAACTCGGCGGCCCTAAGCCTGCGTTCACGACCATCGAAATTGCTCCGATACAAAATACTACTTCACGTATCGGCACGCATGTGGCACTTGAACAAAAATTAATTGAATCCTTTACGTCCGATCCACGCATTAAAATCGGTACAGGGGGTGCTAAATTAGAAACCGTGGTCACTCGCTATACTCACCAAGGTCTGACCACTAAATCGACCGATAGTTATACTTACAGTAGCTTTAATATTTCCATCACCGTGCGTTGTACCTTAACCACTAACAACGGAACCAAAGTTTTATTTAAAGACCGTGAATTCAGTGCTTCCGCCACTTTACAGCCTAATGGTGATGCTTCCGCGGAAGAGCGCAGTATCGCGCCTGGTTTGTTTACCGATATCGTGAGCCAAATACGAGAAGCTGCGACCACGGCTTGGTAATTATGAATTCGCCCATCATTGCTCCTTCCCTGCTCGCCGCTAACCACGGTGAATTTGCTCTCGGGATTAAAGCAATTGAAGAGGCTGGATTAAAGTGGGTCCACCTCGATATTATGGACGGACACTTTGTGCCGAATATTAGTTTCGGTCCCCAAGTGGTTGCTGATTTAAGACCGCGCACAAAACTCCATTTCGATGTGCATCTGATGTTACAAAACCCAGATCGCTACATTGCACCTTTCATCAAAGCAGGCTCGGAAACGATTACCGTTCACGTTGAAGCAGATCACGACGTCGCCAAAACTCTGAAAGCGATTAAGGATGCTGGCGTTCAAGCGGGCATTGCGATGAATCCCGATTGCGATCCAAAAAAACTTTTACCGTATCTTGATTCGGTCGACCTCGTATTGTGCATGACGGTTTTCCCTGGTTTCGGTGGACAGTCTTTTATGCCATCGGTGCTCGAGAGTATTAAGTTCTTAAACAACGAGAGAAAAAATCGTGGATTAAAATTCCGTTTAGAAGTGGATGGCGGAATCAACAGCGAAACTGGGTTACAATGTCGGGCTGCAGGCGCCGACACCTTGGTCGCAGGCACCGCGTTTTATAAAGCGCCTGATCGCCGAGCTTTTATCGCTGGATTAACCGCTTAAGCTTCCGCAGCTGGCGCCGGGTCTGCGCCCAAGCTCTTCTCCTTCTGCAGCCTTAACTGACCACAGGCGGCATTGATATCATGCCCTTTTTCCCGACGTAAAGTCGCTGTTACGCCCAGCGCACGCAGTTCTTTAACGAAGCGGTCCTGACGGGTGATGGAAGGTCGACGCCACTCCAGTCCTTCAACCGTATTGTAAGGAATCAAATTAACGTGGGCGTGTAATTCACGAGCAATCACGGCTAGTTTTTGGGCCTGGTCGAGCGAGTCGTTAATTTCTTCAATCAGAATAAATTCCAAGGTTAACATACGACCATGTTCACGGGCAAAAGTTTTGGCAGCGGGAATTAACTGTTCGAGCGGATACTTTTTATTCACCGGCATAATTTTTTCGCGCACCTCATTCGTGGCTCCGTGTAAACTGATTGCTAAACGAAATCCTAAAGTCTCTTCCGCTAATTTTAAAATTTTCGGAACAACGCCCGAAGTAGAAATCGTCACCCGACGAGCACCAAAACCAAAGCCCCACTGTGCGTTTAAGATTTTTAAGGCCGCCATTAAATTATCATAATTGGCCAAAGGCTCTCCCATGCCCATGACCACAATATTATCGAACGAAGCTAATCCTTCGGCGGCGCGAGCAGGGTCTGCCTGATCTTCAATGCGACAAACTTGAACAAGTTGAGAAACAATCTCGCCCACACTTAAATCGCGTTTCCATCCATCGAGACCTGAAGCGCAGAATTTACAGCCGTAGGCGCAGCCCACTTGAGTGGAGATACAAATCGTGCGACGCGATTTATCCTGGCCGACACCTTCCATGGGGGCGCGGATGATGACCGTCTCGATTAAAGATCCGTCGCGGAGTCTTTGTAAAAGTTTCTGGGTTACGTCTTGGGCCGTTTTGCGTCCGAGTACGTCCGTGGCGGTGAAATCGTAGTTTTCGGCCAACCAAACCCTCAAATTAGCCGGTAAATTAGTCATTATCTCTGTGGATTCGGCCCGACGGGGATAAATCCACTCAAAAATCTGCCCGGCCCGGTATTTTGGGTGACCGGCTTCGGCTAGCTTAAGCCCCAAAGAGTCGGGGGTTTCGCCATGGATTGAGGGTTTTGTAGGCTTAAAGGCCATGAGTGATTAGGACGAGTTGCACTTATTTGGATGGCAAAGACGATGGACCTTCCTTCCGGCTTGCAAGTAAGTTTTGTTACCCCCAAAACCACAATTTGCAATGAGTAACAAGGCCCTTAACCCACACGGTGGCAAAAACCACCTCATCCCAGAAACCATCAGCCTGGTCACG
>CAIOLH010000162.1 GCA_903859115.1 uncultured Opitutia bacterium
AGTTCTTAGCGGTAGGAGTGTAAGCGGTCCAAGAGTGGTAACCGTACGCATCGGAAGGAGTCTTGAAGTTGGTGTCGATCTGTTGTGAACCTACAGCACCGGTTAAAACTTGCTTAGGGAAGGAAGCGCTTTCGTTGCTCTTATCAGCGTCAACGTACCAGATTTCACCAGCGTTTAAGCTAGAGTTATAAGCGAGCACCGCAGCGTACTCAGCGATGGAGCTAGCTTGGGAATTGTTGGTGACGCTCCATGAACCAGTCTTGATGTATTTCTTACCATCAGAATAGGAGATCATCGCTTGAACGATGTTACGAAGCTTGGTCGAAGCAGTGGACTGCTTGGCCTTCTTCATCACACCTTGAACGCCAGGGAAAAGTACGGCGGCAAGGATACCGATAATCGCGATAACAGTGAGCAACTCGATCAGAGTAAAACCACTGCGTTTGGTTGAGGAGGTGGATTTCATATTAGGTGTAAGTAAAAAAAGGGGAGTTGAGGGGACAACTTGATAGAAGAAATAGTTTTATTAAGCTTAGTAAGGCAAGAGGAAACGACTGCATAGTGCAGTCGCAATAGCCTTCCCTTCTTCGATTTTCTGAGGATTTTGAGGGTCGGACAGAACAATCGCGATTGCCCGAGCAATTTCCTTCATTTCTGCCTCTTTCATACCCCTGGAAGTGACCGCCGGAGTACCCACACGGATACCGCTGGCCTGGAAGGGACTTCGTGTCTCATCTGGAACGGTATTTTTGTTGGCTGTAATATGAGCGGCATCGAGAGCCAACTGCGCATCTTTACCAGTCACATTCGGGTGACTCTTTCTTAAATCCAATAAACTTAAATGGTTATCGGTTCCACCACTGATCAAATGGAATCCGTGACCAACCAAGGCTTCGGCTAAAGCTTTTGAATTAGCGACCACTTGTTTCGCGTACTCTTTAAACTCGGGCGTAGCACACTGACCAAAGCAGACAGCCTTAGCTGCAATCACATGCTCCAGAGGTCCACCCTGCGTTCCAGGGAAAACCGCCGAGTCAATCGCCTTAGCGTGCTCAGCTTTGCAAAGAATTAAACCGCCACGAGGACCACGTAAAGTTTTGTGAGTTGTGGTCGTGACGAAGTCAGCATGTGGAATCGGCGAAGGATGAATACCCGCCGCAACCAAGCCAGCAATGTGTGCGATGTCTGCCAAAAGGAGTGCACCATTCTCTCGCGCGATTTTTCCGAAACGTTCAAAGTCAATTGTACGAGCATAGGCCGAAGCACCGACCGTGATCATCTTGGGTTTTTCACGCGCGGCCATCTCCGCTACTTCTTCATAATTAATTCGGCCATCAGCACCGACACCGTAATGCACAGCCGTGTAAAACTTTCCGGAGAAATTTGCCGCGTTACCGTGGGTTAAGTGACCACCATGCGATAAATTCATGGTAAGAATTTTATCTCCAGGCTTAATCGAAGCTAAATAAACCGCAGCATTCGCTTGGCTGCCCGAGTGCGGTTGAACATTCGCATGGTCAGCACCAAACAAAGCTTTCGCACGATCAATCGCGAGTTGTTCGATTTTATCAACCTCTTCGCAACCACCGTACCAACGCTTACCGGGATAACCTTCCGCGTATTTATTGGTGAGCACACTACCCTGCGCTTCCATGACCGCAGGCAAAGTAAAATTCTCCGAAGCGATTAACTCGATGTGGGTTTGCTGACGGTTTAATTCTGCTTTGATAATCGTATCAATCGCAGGATCGAGTTGGGCTAAAGGAATACGTTTAATGGCACTCATGTTTTGTTAGTATGGGCAAGAAAGGGACGGCGTGAGGCAACGGAAAAATTAAGAGTTTTTACGCTCAATTTTATCCACTCTAACAACATGTCGCCCGCCTTCAAATTCGGAACGCAGAAAAGCCTCAGAACAGGCTATGGCTAAGGGCAAATCTACATATTTAGCCCCAAAACAAAGAATATTAGCGTCATTATGCTTACGGCTGAGCTCGGCGGCATCGACCGACTGTACCAAGGCCGCCCGAATCCCAGCGATCTTGTTCGCCGCTATCGAAATTCCAATACCCGTTGTGCAAATCAAAATACCGTACTTGGCCTTACCGCTAGTCACGTCAGCTCCCACGGCCTGAGCATAATCCGGATAATCGCACGAGGCCGGAGTGTCCGTACCTCGATCAATCACGGTGTGACCTTTCGCTTTCAGCGCAGTGATTAAATCGCATCGCAAGGGCAACCCTCCGTGATCACTGCCAAAAGAAATAGTTAAAGGTGTATTCATGTCAGAAAATTCTGTCTTAAAAAATCAAGAATAGAAGGCACGGCTTCAACCATGGAATCACGACACTCCTCATATTCTCGATAGTTTCCGCCAAAGGGATCAGAGATTTCACGCGATTCTCCATTGGGTAATAAATCCCTGAATAATAAAACATGCTCGGGCAGACCTTTGAAACGATCCTCTAATCCCGCTAAATGAGAATCGGTCATACAAAAAATAATAGCAGAGCGCTCAATATCGGACTGACTCAATGGTCGGCTCTTATGTCCTTTAATATCTAAACCAATTCGTTCCATAGCTTTGACCGAATTAGTGGATGCGGGCGAACCCGACGTCGTCGATAAACCACACGATATGACTTTAAATTTTTCTAATCCACCCGCCTTCTTGTTAAAAGCTGCTTTGAGTAATGCCTCAGCCATGGGACTACGACAAGTATTCCCCGTGCAGACAATCATCACTGTATCACGCTCAATGGGCATGACTTACATTAACTCGATTCATGAAAAGGTTCAACCTGTAATCACTTACCCGCATCGCGTTTTAACTGCCGATACCCGATATCTCTTCGATAATGCATCCCTTCAAAGTGTATGGTGGG
>CAIOLH010000163.1 GCA_903859115.1 uncultured Opitutia bacterium
AGGTAAAATCTGCAACGGCTAGGTTACGAACGGGTGACTTGTCTTATAAAAAATTAGTACTCTCAAGTTCAACCCCTGCACAGGTTATTAACACCCACCCTCTGCATAACTTTTTTAGGCTTTTTATTGCACAAAATTTTTCGTGCACATCAGCCAATAAAATTAAGCTAAATATGATTCGGCGTGCTCGCGTTGGTGCTCTTCACGGAGTCGACGAAGGTCGTCGAGCGTCCGGCAGTGCCTCAAACTTTCCCGAACTTTACGCGAACTGGGCAGACCGTGCGTCAAAGGATGCAGTCGAGTGAGCATCCAACGGATATCTCTCTCGCCTAGAGCCGATGCGTGCTCCTGGAGGGTAAGTTCCGAGAGCCGGATAATCACATCCCAACGTTGCTTCGGCGAAACCACAGGAAAATCACCGACCTCGCCACGTATCTTCGATTTTATCAGAGAAAATATCCAAGGGTTAGCTAATGCCGCGCGACCGATCATGAGACCTGATACTCCAGACTCGATCATACGCTTATGCGCCGTCGGCCAATCTTTCACATCACCATTACCTATCACAGGAATATTTACCGACTTCGCGACTTCCGTAATCCAACCCCAATGCGCTTCGCCAGAGTAGCCTTGCGCTTTGGTGCGGCCGTGAACCGCAATCGCCTCAACGCCTAATTGCTCCAGACGTTCAGCAACTTCTACCGCAACGATCGTTGTCTGATCCCAGCCTAAACGCATTTTCGCGGTAAGTGGGACATCGGGTATCGCATCCTTAACGGCCTTTACCAAATCGTATAAGAGCGGAGTACAACGCAGCAGGCCTGAACCGGCATTTTGCTCAATCACTTTATGTGCGGGACAACCAAAATTAAGATCCAGAAAATCGGGCTTCATCCGATCGCAAACCATCCGCGCTGCCTGCGCCATCGATTTAGGCGTAGCTCCAAAAATCTGTACGCCCATAGGCCTTTGGGTGTTCGTGAAATCAACCATCTCCCAGGCCTTGGCATTATCGCGAATCAATGCCTCCGACTGCACAAATTCTGTGACCATGACATCGGCACCCTGCTCTTTGCACAACTGACGAAAGGCCACATCTGTGTGTCGGGCCATCGGTGCTAAATAGAGAGGAAATTTTCCTTCTCCAAACCAAGGTAATCGTGGAGCGACCTTACCCATGTTTTTTATTTTTCCCGCGTAACGATTCTTTTAAACTACGCCACTGACTTAATCTCTCAGCAATCGCGACTTCGGCACCCGACTGAGTGGGCTCATACAATTTCAAAGGATTTTTTAAATAGTCCTGACCGCTAATCGCCTCAGGGAAGTCATGGCTATAAAGATATTCTGAACCATGCCCGAGACGTTTTGCCGAAGTAGTATGCGAATCTTTTAGGTGCGGTGGAACTTCTTGTCTTGGTTGCGTGCGCACAGATTCCTTTGCCGCCGCAATCGCTTTGGTCGCACTATTACTCTTCGGTGATAGCGCTAAAAACAAAGTAGCATGTGCTAAAGGATACTCGCATTCGGGCTGACCAATCATCTCACACGCTTGAAACGCAGCTACCGCTACACCCAAGGCACGCGAGTCAGCCAAGCCAATATCCTCTGAAGCAAGAATAACCAATCTACGCGCAATAAAACGGGGCTCTTCCCCACCCTCCAACATCAGCGCCAACCAATACAAGGCTGCATCGGGATCTCCGCCACGTACCGATTTTATAAAGGCGGAAGCCGTGTCGTAGTGATCGTCTCCGCCATCGTCATATCGAATGCGACGCTCCTTCGCAAAATGGTTTAAAGATTCCTCGGTCACCGAACCGAGCGCGGGTGCGGCTAAGACCAAAGTTTCTAAAATATTGAGAGCCCGACGTAAATCACCGGAGGACATTCCCGCTATTTTATTCAAGATATCGATAGATACTTTTATGTTTAAAGCAGCTAGGCCTTTTTGCGTATCACGCATCGTATACTCAAGGAAGCCAACGATGTCTTCTACGTTGAGGGAATCTAAACGGAATAGATGGCTACGACTTAATAGCGCTGGGATGACATAGAGTCCTGGATTATGCGTTGTACATCCAATCAAACGAATCACTCCCGCTTCAACATCAGGTAAGAGTAAATCCTGTTGCGTCTTATTAAAACGATGCAGCTCATCGATAATCACCAGAGTGCGACCGGCTTGATTTTTCCGTGCTTCGTTTAAAATTTCTCGCAACTCAGGCGTCCCCGAAAGGACGGCATTTACTCTCACTACGATCGATTGGGTTTCGAGAGCGATGACCTCGGCCAATGAGGTTTTTCCACATCCAGGAGGTCCGTAAAAAATCAGTGAGCCGAATTGGTCGGACTTGATTAATCGCGGCAATAAGGCGTTAGCACCCAGTAAGTCCTTGTGACCGACTACCTCATTCAATGCCTGTGGACGCATCCGTGCCGCCAAAGGACGACGTTTTGGATAGGCTTCATCATCAGCCACCCAGCCGGGCAATTTATCGTCTGCTGATGGATTTTTCGCCACGTTTAAATATCGGTAATATGACAAGTAGGCCCGCCGTTTTTCTCAAAATATTTCTGGTGATACTCTTCAGCTTTCCAAAATGGCTTAGCCTCTTCTACCTGAGTGACAATGGGCTGAGCATATTTTTTATCTGCAATGAGTTTCTTAATCACTTCCTGGGCCACTTTGCGCTGATCTTCCGAATGTACGAAAATGACTGAACGATATTGCGTGCCGTAATCTGGACCTTGTCGATTCAGTTGCGTCGGGTCATGCATTTTGAAAAAGAATTCGACCAACTTAACGTAGGATACTTTTTGCGGATCAAAAGTAACCTCAACGACTTCCGCATGATAGGTGTCACCGTTACAAACCTGACGGTAGGTGGGATTAGCAGACTTTCCGCCTGAGTAGCCGCTGAAAGCTTCGACCACGCCAGGAACGCGTCGGAAATTATATTCCACGCCCCAAAAACAACCGGCACCGAACGTGGCTTTTTCTAATTTAGGTGATTGGGTCATAGGAGTAGGTGCGGCTTGTATGTTTAGATTTTTAAGACCTAAAACAAGCAGACAAAGAGACAGTAAGAGTTTTTTGCTCACACCTAAACCTTAATTAAAAATACGAATCCGACAAGACGGAGATAAACTAAGACAGAATCGTACGCAGTGCCTCTAAAACAGCCTCAGGAGGATGCGAAGGCATATTTCTACCCTTTTCCGGGATAAGGTAGAACGTATCTAGCGCAAAGCCCTGCTCGGTCGCAATGTTAGCAAAGGTAATCGTGTAGCCAGCTTCTTGAATAACTCGGCCGATTCTAAAAAGTAAACCAATCCGGTCATTACACTGAACTTCCACCACGGTGCGATTGAGTGCTTTTTCGAAATAGACTTCCACTTGCACGTCGACCGGAACAGTCGCCTTGCGATACGGTGCGGTTTCCAGCTCGTACTGTTCAGCCGCAACCACGGCATCAATTAAGTCAGCAGATTCAATCAGCGAACTAGCCAAGGCCGCTGTAAATTTATCTTTAGATTGTTGTTCTTTACCAACAGGTAGGACCACTTTGAAAAAGTCTAAAGCGACATCATCATTTCGGGAGAAAGCCCGACAGGAAATAATATTGATACCCGCGACTGCAAAAGCTCCGGCCATTCGACTAAACAAACCAGCCCGATCCCATGTCACCACAGTAACAAGTGATTGCGATGAGCCTTGCTCATCGACCCACTCAACAATCGGTTTCAATAATGTCTCATAGTCTTCGGTCGTGACTGCTGAAATCAAACGGTGAACGAGCTGAATGTGTACAGCGGCATCATCGGCAATGACGTGACGGAAGTAACTGCCAGGCATTTGGGTAAAATGCGCGTCCACTTCATCAAGAGGGATTGAAGATCCGAGTACGCTATCCGTAGCTACTCGTAAAATTTGAATATTTTCCTGGCTTTGATTTTCCGCCGTGCCCGCAATCTTATCGGATGTTCGACGATAAAGCGTCCAGTGCTGACGATCCTTAAAGTCAGTCCATAAATCAGGCGAGGTACCGCGTGCGTCACAGCGGGTGTGCACATACAAGGCTCTTAAAATTTGTTCATCTCCGAGTAAGTTAGCAAATCGCTCAATATTCTTGGGCTCATCGATATCGTGTCTCTGCGAATATAAACCCATCACCAAATGTTGCATAATCACAACTTTAGCAATTTCGCGTTCACGTGCATCGAAACCTAAGCGGTCTAAAACATGATCCGCAATAGGCACACCGCGTTCCGCATGTCCTGCGATACCGGCGGATTTGGCAATATCATGTAAAAATAAAATCGCGTAAACTAATGACGGTGACTCTAGACCGAATAAAATTTCGCGATAACCACGCTCAATCTCGGTCTTGCCACTGTAAATTTCATCTAACTCCCAAAGACAACGCAGGGTGTGCACGTCGGCCGTCCAACGATGGTAAAATTCAAACTGCACTAAACAATGGAGTCCGGCAAATTCGGGGACCAAGCGATAAAGTAAACCGTGTTCACGTAAGGCATTGATTGCTTTATAAACACGTCCGCCTTCGGTAAGCATGGCACGCAAGGCACTACACGATGACTCCGAGAATGCCTGCGCCTCATCGAGTAAGTGGGCACGTTCACGTACTAAAATCGAAAGCGCACGTTCGGGCTGAGCGTCGTGCATTTGGCACAATCGGAAAAGTCGTACGAGACGACCTGGGTCTTCGTCGAAGACCAAGCGATGTTGAGCTGAAGCCACTCCGCCACGGGTGATACTAAATCCGTCCACTAAAATCGGTTTTCCGAAACCTTTGGGTTCGGGTTCATTAAGTACGATACCTTCCACGAGTTCAACGCAACGGCGTACGTGATCCGCAGCGTCAAAATACATGCGCATCAAGGTTCCAATGCGTTCTTTTAAATCTCCAGTGAAGCCCAGTCCTTCGGCGACTAAATTTTGTCTCTCCAGCGATAACTGTTCAGCGGGTCTGGTAAGTTGGAAATGCAGTTCGCACCGAATACGCAGAAGCGTGGAACGGGCTTCTAAAAATTTATTGAAATCACTATTAGGTAAAAGCCCCGAAGTAGATAATGCGATACTCGCCGTTGAACCTGATTTAAGTCGAGCCAACCAAATACAACTTTGCACATCACGCAGTGCCCCCACTCCGTTCTTTAAATCTGGCTCTTGTAAATAAGCACTGCCGCCGGCTTTTTCCCGACGCTTTCTTTGTGCATCCACAATGGCATGAGCTAAAGAGGTCCATTTATCTCCGCTCAAAGCTTTGGAAAGTTTCGTTGTGAGTTGGTTGTAAGGTTCGGTCGCACCGCATAAGTAGCGCGTCTCGAGTAGCGCTACCTGCAAATGCAGATCATCTTGGGCGTAGTTGGTGGATTCCGAAACGGTGCGCACCGATTGGCCTACTTTTAAACCTACATCCCAAAGTGGATAGAGAATTTTTTCTACCGCCGCTTTAGTTGTCGCGCTATGCGATGGCACTAAAACCAGCAGGTCGACGTCACTCAATGGACATAATTCCGCGCGACCATATCCACCCGTGGCAACGAGTGTAATCGCTTCGGCATCTTTACCGACGCGGACATATAAAGCTTCTAAAACAATGTCGATAGCATCGGATCTGATTTTAGAAACCAGACCACCATCGACCCCCGCGCGTTGTGCCTGTAATTGAATATCACGGGCTTCGCTTAAAAAGGTTTTAATTCTCGGCACTACTTCACCTTCCAACAACGAAGCCCCCGCTAATGCGTTCTGTAAGGCAGAACGACGCAAGTGTGCAGATGAGGTTTCGAAGTCCGTAGACATGTCTTAGACTAAAGTGCAATAAAGCGACCATACATCAAGGTCATAGGGCGTTGCCAAAACGAATTATTTGGTTCTATGTACACACATGCTCGAAGGACTCGCCGATTTCTGGAACCATCTCCACACTGCTAAAGGTCTGCAGGAATTGATTCAAACAGGCGGACTTTTTGTACTATTTTTAATTATCTTTTCGGAAACCGGACTCCTCGTTGGCTTCTTCCTTCCTGGCGACTCACTTCTGGTTACGGCTGGCGCGCTCAGTGTTTCGACAAATAATCGCCCTGCGTATTTTGAAGTTTGGACACTGATTGGATTGTTAATCATAGCTGCCATCATCGGCAATCAGTTA